>CAZPPK010000007.1:0-34235 GCA_964588415.1 uncultured Lentimicrobiaceae bacterium | reverse complement strand
TAATTCACAAACTCCAGAATTGGATATACAAAATCACACTTATTTTAAAAAATTTTAAGACAAAATGGGATAAACAGTCTTGTGAATTAAGTCTGCGCAGACTTAATAGCAAATGCCTTTCGTCGTTTTTTTTCGAGACACAACGCAAGATCTAAATGTATAAAAAAGAAATTTGCTAATTAGATCGATTAGCTTCCAAAATCAGGAGTAATGGTCAAATACTCAGGATATTTTTTGATCTTATTGCCCAATTTATAATACGGTTTCAATTGGATTGTAAGCTGCAGTTTTTGAAGCGTTTTTGAATCCAGATTTCCTGACATCAGACTAAGGATCTGGTTTACAGAATTCAATTTTAAAATAGCAGCAAGATTCACATCAGCATTTAAGTCAAACGAAGTGCGCCCGTGACCCATAACTTCCACCGGCTTGTTGAGTCGTCCGGAAGCAATTTCCTGCTTCTTTTGAAATAATTTCCAATCCATGCCGGAAACGGCGGCTTTTCTTGCAGAAGGATTACTCACTTCAACATTAAGACGCACTTTGGCTGGAAGATTTCCTGAAAGCAATCCCTGCGAAAGCATCAGTATTTCTTTGAAATTCAGATCAGAGAATTGTTTAATCTTAGACAAGTTAATTCCTGAAATACTATCTACAACTACTGAGTTCACAGTGAATTTTGATTGAGCAAATCGCTTCAGTTCACGTGCCTGATTATAAAGCCCGCAAGAACTCATTAAAAGTAACACTACAATGATCCCGCTCAGCCCAAAATATTTTAATGCTTTCATATAAGCTACTATTTTTTATAGGATTAGATCTTTCCTGCCCTTTTGCGTTCAGTTTCATTCAAGAGTATCTTTCTCAAACGAAGTGAGCGTGGAGTCACTTCAAGATATTCATCCTTTCGAATAATTTCCATATACTCTTCAAGTGAAAACCTTATCGGTGGTGAAATTAAAACTTTATTATCAGAACCCGATGCCCGCATGTTGGTCAGTTTTTTTCCTTTATTCAAATTCACTACAATATCATTATCACGGGTATTCTCACCAATCACCTGGCCTGCATACACTTCTGCATTTGGATCGATATAAAAACGGCCACGATCCTGCAGTTTCCAAATAGCATAAGGAATGGCAATGCCCGTTTCCATTGAAATCAGTGCGCCGTTATTTCTGGATTGGAAATCACCTTTCCAGGGTTCAAAGCTTTTAAAACGGTGGGCAATAATGGCTTCTCCTTCTGTTGCAGTCAAAATCACGTTTCTCAGTCCAATGATTCCCCTTGATGGAAGTGCAAAATCGAGTTGCAACCGGTCGTTTTTCGGTTCCATGTTTAGAAATTCGCCCTTGCGAGCCGTGACAATATCAATTACCCTTCCGGAAAAATTCTCAGGCACCAGGACAGTCAGGCTTTCTATAGGTTCATTTTTTACGCCGTCAATCATTTTAATAATAACTTTTGGCTGTCCAAGCTGAAACTCATAACCTTCGCGTCGCATAGTTTCCACGAGGATTGACAAATGCAAAATACCCCTGCCAAAAACCATGTAAGCATCGGGAGATTCAGTTTCCTCGACGCGAAGAGCAAGGTTTTTTTCAATTTCATGAAAAAGGCGGTCGCGCAAATGACGTGATGTTACATATTTTCCTTCCTTTCCAAAAAATGGAGAATTATTGATGGTGAACAACATACTCATCGTAGGCTCGTCAATTTTTATGGGAGGCAAACCTTCCGGGTTTTCAAAGTCGGCTACAGTATCGCCAATTTCAAAATCTTCAAGCCCCATCAGCGCAATAATATCACCTGCAAAGACTTCTCCTTTATATTTTTCTTTTCCGAGACCTTCGAAACGGTAAAGCTCTTTTATTTTTGATTTGATAATTGAGCCTTCCCTTTTTACCAAAGAAACATTCATTCCCTGCTGCAGTTTTCCGCGGATCAGGCGGCCAACGGCAATTCGTCCTACATAGGAAGAGTAATCCAGGGAGGTGATCTGCATCTGAGGCGTTCCTTCCTGGTACTTTGCAGTAGGAATGTGTGCAATGATCTCATCCAACAAATAGGAAACATCTGTGGTGGGCGTTTTCCAGTCTGGCCCCATCCACCCCTCTTTAGACGAGCCATAAACCGTAGCAAAATCCAGTTGCTGTTCGGTAGCACCAAGATTGAACATCAAGTCGAACATGGCTTCCTGAACCTCTTCCGGACGGCAATTTGGCTTATCCACTTTGTTGATCACAACGATCGGGATCAGGTTTAAGTCGATGGCTTTTTGCAATACAAAACGCGTTTGCGGCATGGGGCCCTCAAAAGCATCCACGACCATGAGCACACCATCGGCCATATTTAAAACACGCTCCACTTCTCCACCAAAATCCGAGTGACCTGGTGTGTCGATGATGTTAATTTTATTATCTTTATAATGGACAGAAACATTTTTCGAAAGAATGGTAATTCCTCTTTCACGTTCCAGATCATTGCTGTCAAGGATCAGATCGTTTACTTCTTCGTTCTCACGAAAAAGCTTTACCTGATGTAAAATTCGGTCTACTAGTGTAGTTTTACCATGATCAACATGCGCGATGATGGCAATATTTTTGATTTCGTTCATAGAAAATTCCAGTGTTTATTTCGGGCTGCAAAGGTACGTTGAATATTGAAATCAAATTACATAACTAACAACAGATTTTATCCTTAAAAAATACTGGTAAATTTGCTGAGAAATTAGTCAGGTCACAAGGGAGAAACTTTATGTTTATTAGAAACCGGAATAGAACCATGATTTTCATCGAGCGCAAACAGACAGATCCATTCTTTAACATCGCTGCAGAAGAGTATCTCCTAAAAAATATGGATGAGGATATCCTGATGTTATGGCAAAGTGAGCCATCCGTGATTCTCGGGAAACATCAAAACACACTAAAAGAAGTGAATCTTGGATATGTGATCGGGCATAAAATACCTGTAATCAGGAGAATATCCGGTGGAGGAACAGTTTTCCATGACTTAGGAAACATCAATTATACCTTGATCACCCGCAGCGAAAAACAGGAAAATCTGGTCGATTTCAGAAAATTTACACTTCCCATAATCTTGTTTCTGAAGCAGTTTGGATTGGAACCTCAGTTTGAAGGAAAGAACAATTTAACCCTTGACGGGAAGAAGTTTTCGGGAAACTCAGCGCATGTTTTCAAAAATAGGGTTATGCACCATGGAACGTTTTTGTTTAACACACGGCTTAACATTCTGGAAAACATTATCAATCAACATCAAAACGGCGTCCAGGACAAAGCCATTGATTCTGTTCAGGCCTCTGTTACTAATATTTCAACCCATCTAAAAGAAAAAATTAACCTGTTTAGCTTTAAGAAGAAGATGGCAGATTTTTTTCAGAATTACTTCAGGATCGAAACCCAAACGAATCTTACCAGCGAAATGATTCAGGATATTCAAAAACTTGCCAATGAGAAATACCACAACTGGTCATGGAATTATGGATACTCCCCAAAATACCGTTTCAAAAATGAAGTAAAAACAGAAACCGACTTAATTCAGGTTGATCTTGAAGTAAAAGACGGCATGGTTACAGAAATCCATTTACATCTTAATGGGAAAAAACTCACGGAGATAGAAAATCAGATTTTGGGGACAGCACACGACAAAACCGTTTTATCAGCCAAAATGAGTGGAAGCCACTTTCCAGGAGCCCTTGTCGAAGCCCTGTTTCCGGGAACAGTATCCAACAAGGGTCACGGTAGTTAAAAATTAGGTTTTTTTGTAAAGGGACTATAAAATTATGCTCCCCGGTTCACCTTCATTAGATGGTTGTTGTTGCCTGTTTTTTTTCTTATTGTAGTTATTTAAGAAATAAGTCACACTGAACTTAAAGATCGGCGACTGGCGTTGGAATGTAGAATGGCTATAGAACTTAGTTCCGGAAGAGATCATATCCCATTTTGCAGTCTTAAACAAATCTCGCGCAGAGAGAGTCAGGTTTAACTTTTTCTTGAAGAAATCCTTTCGAAGTGCCAGGTTTGTATAAAAAAATCCTTTTCTACTTCCCTGAACGGTAACAGTCGGGCTGCGATAAGCCCCCATAAACTGAATCTGAAAATCATGTTTAAACCTAAATGAAGGAGTAAAACGGGTATTCCAGTTTGTAGATTTGGCCATTACGTCAGAGCCTGTTACATTTCCTGTAAGTCTGTAATGATAAATAGTCCCGCTCAAATTAAAGTTGAACCACTTCGCAGGTTTTAGGTTTACCATAGCCTCAATTCCCGCCGAATAATCCTTATCCAGATTGGCATTGGTATGATATATAATTCCATTATTTCCCAGGGTCAGAACGCGTGTGACATTATTCGTTCCGATCCGGTAATAGCCTTCAATGGAAATAAACGATACTCCAATTGCCTTTTGCATTCCCAACTCAAAGGAATTGATATATTCAGGCTCAAGTTTAGGATTTCCTATCCTAACATTATATGGGTCAATAATAACCGGAAAAGGATTCAAATCCCATCCGCGCGGGCGGTCAATTCTTCTTGTATAACTTGTGTAGAACTGATAATTATGATTGAATTTATACGATAAATAGACACTTGGGAAATAATCGAAACGTTTTATTGTAAACAATCCTGAACCATCATTGGTATTTACACTTCTATCAGTGTATTCCCCGCGAAATCCCACTTCATAACCAAATTTATTGAGTTCATCTTTAAAACTTACGTATGCTGCGGAAATGTTCCTTTTGAAATTAACAATACTGCTATTATCTGGATTGAAACTCCAGGTTTCGTTAGCAGCATCATAATTCATATAGTCATACTGACCGGTTTCGTGGTTAAAACGGCCTTCCATCCCAGCTTCAAACTTCCCTTTTATTCCGACAGGTAAAGCGTAATCAACTTTAACCCGGAAATCGCTGGAAGTATCTTTGGTGTCAGTTTGGACACTGTTGGCTGCATTACTATACCTTACCCAGTTTGCGTCTGTGCCATAACTGTTTTGGGTTTCTTCATCATCGCCGTTTCTACTCGAATAATAAACTAAGGCTTCAATTTGATGTCCCAGATTATTAAATTTATGTAATAAATCTGCTTGACCGCTGTAATAGTTACCCCAGCGATTGGATAAACTCACCGAATTAGAGTCGACAGAAAGTGTTCCGGGAACTTCATAAATACTGATGTCACTATTGTTATTCCGGCCAAAACCGTAACCCCCCACTCTGGCTGAAAGGAAAAGATTGGTTTTTTTGGTAAAGTAAATGTCCATACCACCTTTAATACTATACCCTTTTCTGGTTCTTATCCCATCAATATTGGAATTCCTGTAATTTGTTGTATCGTTTGTAGTTGTTGAATTGTCAAGAGTAGCATGCATATTCATTGGACGGTTGTTTCCGTTTACAGCAAGTGAATAATTAATTTTTCCTTTTCTGTAAGCAAGAAGCATGTTGCCCTGATATTGATTGTTGGTAGCAGTGGAACCGCTGAACATGCCATTGAGTCCCTGTCTCTTTTCTTCTTTTAGAATAATATTGATAATACCGCCTATACCTTCAGGATCATATTTTGCTGAAGGGTTGGTAATTATCTCAATCTCTTTTATAGATGACGCAGGAATTTGCTGAAGTGCATCGCTTCCGGTAAGAACACTGGGTCGCCCATCGATCAGAACCGTGAAATTGGAAGAACCGCGAAGCGTGACATTTCCTTCCAGATCAACATCCACAGAAGGAACATTCTGCAAAACATCAATAGCCGTTCCTCCCGCTGCGGTCAAATCTTTGGATACGTCCACAACTTTTTTATCAATTTGATAAGTAACACGTGGCTGACGAGCGGTAACTTCTACATCTTTAAGTGTCGATGTTGCAGGTAACAGAAAGATATCCGGGAGCCTGATGCTTTTATGAACACTGGAAATTTCAAGATTTCCTATTTTCTTAACATTAAAACCAATAAAGTGAACAAGGAGATAATATTTTCCATACTTCAGACCACTAAATCTAAATGAACCGTTTTTATCGGTAATACTTCCGGTAACCATTGTTGAGTCGGAAGCTTTGTATAATACAACATTGGTATACTCCATAGCTACTTTCTGATCCTTGGAAAAAACCCTTCCCGAAATACGTCCTCCGGAAATTAATTCCGCACTTCCGTTGGAAGGTTTTTGCACATTCGCAAAAGTGGTGGTCCCCACTATCATAGCAAGGCTAACAAGTAAATATTTCAATTTCATCTTCTTTGATTAATTCTTGGCTTGAAATAAAACAACTCTTTTCAGTTTAAGTCTGGTTGGCTGTATCATGGCTTGATAAGCCCCTCCATAGCCAGGCCTTCTCATTCGACCACCCATACCGCCAATTCCCTGACCCATTTGACCACCTTCTCCGAAACTACCTCCGCTCATTTCACGGCTGTTTTCGCCGGCGCCCATATTTCTTGCCATGGAAGATGCTGTGGTTTTCGGTTGGAATGTTCCTGTTTCTATGATCAGGCTAAAAGGTTTCTCTTTTGACAAATAAGGGGTGATACTTTTAAAAACACTTTTCAGCGGAATAATCGCTTCATAAACGATTTCTCCCTTTTCATTCATCTGAACAATAGCATTGATGTCTCCATCTCCAAAAAAAGCATTGCTCATTCCTTCTTTATCGAAGTTAATGAGTTTTCCCAATTCCCGGCCTGTCAAGTATCGAAGATTAAACTTCTCAATCATTTCCTGCCTCCGCTTTTTTACTTCCGCAGCGCTAAGCTGACGATGATCCTGATTATCAGACACTTTTTTATGACTTCGGCGCGTGTGATCATTCATTCTTGTTTGAGGATAATTGATCCCCAAAACGTCCTTTCCTTTTCCCTTCGGATCAATCCAAACAATAAATCCAAGTCCTATGGCTTTTCGTATCAACATTGGGTTGGTCATTTTAACTTCCAGATAGATATTTTGACCGTCGTTGGTCATCCCGTAATAAAAACCTGAGCCTTTATCAAATTTTAAAGACAAATTCCAATCGGTAAATTGCCCGTTTAGCTCTAACGCTGTGGCTTGCTTACCACATTTTTCTACTTCCTTATTTTTTGGAGAAGCAAAAGATGTTAATGTTAAGAAAGCAATAATCCCAAGAAGAGTTGTTTTCATGTTTTAAAGTATTAAGTGCAAAATTCTGTTTTACTTCTATGTAATAAAATTCTATTATACCGGATAAAAGATAAATTAGACGAAATACATTTTTTGGTGGATAAAAAATTTAAATGACTGTGGTCAATTAATTTGTCCCAATGCATCGGTGAGAAGGCTTTTGTATGAGTTACCGACTGGTATCCATTTACCGGAAATAACCACCCTGTTCTTTTCAACCTTTTCGATTTTAGGAATCGAAACTATAAAAGAACGGTGTACACGCACAAACATGTCTTTGGATAGTTTATCCGCCATGTGTTGCATAGATATTAAGGTAAGAATGAATTTGTCGTTCATTACAATTTTCACATAATCTTTCATGCCTTCAAAATAAAGGATGTCATCATAAGGAACTCTTACAATTTTTACACCATCTTTAACGAACATAAATTTCCGTCTGAATCTTCCTGTTTCTCCGGAAGTTTCCCGCTGCTGATAGCTGCGGACCTTGTTCACTGCTTTCATAAAGCGATCAAACGAAAAGGGTTTGACCAGATAATCAGCTGCATCAAGATCGAAACCTGAAACAGCGTAATCGCTATAGGCAGTAGTAAAAACTACCAACGGTTTATAAACCAGAGATTCATAAAATTGGATACCATTCAAATCAGGCATTTGGATATCAAGAAAAATCAGGTCCGGCTTGTCCTGTTGTATTTTATCCAAAGCTTCAAAAGCATTCTTACAGGATGCGATCAACCGCAGAAAGGGAACTTTTTCAACGTAAGCTTCCATAATCTCCCTTGCCAGCGGCTCATCATCAACAATAATACACTTCATCATGACTTTAAATTGAGATGCAAATCTACTTTAAAAAAGCCTTTACTCTTTCCATAACGCAATTCATAATCGTCTCCATAATGCAGATCAAGTCTCTTTTTCACATTCGCTAATCCGATTCCTGAAGATGCATCTTTACTTTTAGCCTGGGATATCCGGTTGGAGATTTCAAAAGCCAGGTGGTTTCCTTTAACCGACAACTTAATTCTTATGTCCGCCCCTTCTGAATCCACACCATGTTTAAAGGCATTTTCAACAAAAGGAATGAACAACATGGGCTCGATCATTCTCGTCGATAAATCTCCTAAAAAATCTAAACTTATTTTTGCATCATCTGGGAGCCTTAACCTTTGTAACTGGATGTAATTCTGCAAATAATCCACTTCTTTTTTCAACAAAACAAGTCCGTAATCTGCATCGTAAAGCATGTGGCGCAGCAAGTCAGACAGTTGCAACAATGCATCAGGAGTTTTGTCTGATTTTTTGATGGCCAGGGCATAAATTCCATTTAGGCTATTGAATAGAAAATGCGGATTGACCTGGGATCTTAAAAAAGAAAGCTCGGAAACAAGTTTCTCTTTTTCCATCTCTTTTCTTTTCCGGTCCTGCTTGTACCATTCACGCGTTTCGCACATGACCGTACTGATCAAAAATCCAAGAAGAACAACAACAACTGTTCCTGTATTTTCTTCATTACGATGCCTTTGTTTGCGATGCTTAATTTGGAGTTTTCTTTGCGGAGATTGGTTTTGAGCCGAGCTTTCCTGCTCATACTTGTTGTGAACGTACTGCATCACGGAGTCATTCACATAATAGGTAAACACCAAACTGACCAACAACGCCAGAAAAAACAGGAACTGCTTCTTTTTCAACAGTAAATGGGGCACAAAAATGAAATAATTCAGGTAAAAAAATGCAACCACAAGTATGAAATGCAGGTTTCTTTTTACCAGAAAAGTCATACCTGAAGGCGCTTCAAAAAGCAAATCAGGCAGGAAATACACCACAATCCACGCTAAAACATGAAGAATCGGCGTCAGGTACTTTTGAATTTTCATGATCAATCACAAAATTTGTTTGCGAAGTTACAGATTGTAAATACATTAATTAATATCTTTTAGACGAACATGATCTTTGGCACGACAGGAAAGGTTTTGAAAACGACCAATATTTAGATACATCCAATGCGATTTTGTATTTTTGTACAAAGTATCCAAAACAGATTTTGAAAATAAATTTGAATCCATTTTTGCCTGTTAATTTTCAGGAATTTAGGATGTTTTCATAAATCTTATAATCAACGCATCAAACAGACACCGTTAATGAAGATAACAAATCCCTTATTGGGAACTTTCAATACACCTTTCGGAGTACCCCCTTTTGCAGAGATCGCTACTGAAGATTACAAACAAGCCTTCAATGCCGGGATCAATGCCCATAAAGTTGAAATAGAGAAAATTACAAGCAATCCGAAGGGTCCTGATTTTCATAATACTATTGAAGCAATTGAATATTCAGGCAAATTATTACAACAGACCGACCTTATTTTTGAGAATATCCTTTCATCAGAGACCAACGATACATTACAGCAAATTGCCCAAGAGCAGGCGCCCGTTCTTTCAGACCACTGGGACAATATACTGATGAATTCCAAGCTCTTCAAAAGGATTGAAAATGTTTACCAGCAAAGATCAAAGCTAAAGCTGAATACTGAACAAAGTATGCTACTGGAGAAAACCCACCAAAAGTTTGTTCGTGGTGGTGCTAAACTGTCCATTTCCGATAAATTCAAGCTGAAAGAGATCAATGCAAAACTCAGTGTGCTTTCGTTGCAATTTGGAGACAATGTGCTGGCTGATAACAATGCGTTTGAATTATTTATTACAGATAAAAATGACCTTGCCGGCCTTCCCGAATCCGTAATTGATGCTGCTGTAGAAACAGCCAAAGAGAAAGAAAAAAGCGAAGGCTGGGTTTTTAACCTGAACCGGCCCAGTCTGATCCCATTTCTGCAATACGCACAAAACAGGGAACTGCGTAGAAAAATGTTTCTGGGATATTATCAGCGGGGAAGTAATAAAAACAATAACGACAACAAGGTCATTTTGAAACAAATGGTGAACTTTCGCTTGGAGAAAGCCCGTTTACTTGGATTTAACACTTACTCTGATTTTGTACTGGATGAAACTATGGCAAAAAATCCGGAGGCAGTATTTAAGCTCCTCGGCCAAATTTCTCCTGCCGTTACTGAACTGGCTAAAAAAGAAAAAGAACGCCTGCAGGAGATTTCCAACCGTGAAAACGACAATATTGAAATAGAACCATGGGACTGGTGGTATTACACTGAAAAATTAAGAAAAGAAAAATATGATCTTAATGAAGCGGAACTCCGTTCCTATTTTCCTTTGGAAAGCGTTCTTAAAGGACTGTTTAATGTACTGAACAAACTTTATGGAATAAGTTTCAAACCCAATAAAGATGTGCCTGTATATCAAAAAGATGTTACAGTTTATGAAGTTCACGAAGCCGACGGGATACTTACTGGGATCATATACATGGACTTCTTTCCCAGGCCTACCAAACAAGGCGGGGCCTGGATGACAGCCTATCGGGAACAGCATTTAGAAAACGGAAAGAATGTGATTCCGGTAATTTCAGTAAATTTCAATTTTACTTCGCCTACAAAAAACAAGCCTGCCTTATTGAGTCTTGAAGAAGTAGAAACCCTGTTTCATGAATGCGGGCACGCCATTCACGGTTTGTTCAGTCAATGCCGTTACGAAAGCCTTGCCGGTACGGAAGTCCCAAGAGATTTTGTTGAAATGCCTTCACAGATATTGGAAAACTGGGCATCGGAACCAGAAGTATTGAAAAGCTATGCCTTGGACTATAAAAGCGGGAACCCTATTCCGGATGAGCTTATCAAAAAAATGGAAGCCAGCAGCAAATTCAATCTGGGGTTTAACCTGACCGAATATCTGGCAGCTTCCTATCTCGATATGGATTGGCATAATCTGACACTTCCCTTTATGGGTGATGTAAATGATTTTGAAAGAGAAGCTATGAAAAAAATTCACCAGGTCCATGAAATTTTTCCAAGGTACAGGAGTACATTTTTTAATCATATTTTTTCCGGGGGCTATGCTTCGGGTTATTACAGTTATGTCTGGTCTGAAGTGATCGATACAGATGCTTTTCAGGCATTTAAAGAAACATCGCTTTTCGATAAAACAACAGCCACCCGTTTCAGAAAAGAGATTTTGTCGAAGGGAGGAACGGAAGACCCAATGAAATTATTTAAGAATTTCAGGGGAAGAGGGCCCAAAACTGATGCGTACCTGAAAAAGAAAGGTTTAACTTGAGATTATTTTATAACTTTACGGCACCCATAGTTAATCTGTATCTGAAGCCTGTATTTAATTTCAGAAATTTTCTTCACTCAATAAAGAAAGGTGTCACGGGAGGATAAGGCCAGGGAAAGTCAAAAAGAAGTAAAAACAGTATTGAACATACTAAAAGCATGAAAATACGGTTACCCTTTTTACTGTTTATTCTGATACAGATTGCAGTCACACAGAGTCATGCACAAACTCCTGTTTTGTCTGCAAATCAGATTTACGGCCTGAATCCGTTGTTATATAATGGTAAGTTTTATACTTATTTCAACGCTGCCAACACCAAAGGCTCACAATTTTTAGACGGGCCGAAATTTGTAAAAGGGTCGGTTCAAATCAGAGGGAAAAACTTTTCCGGTATTTTATTGAACTACGACGTTTATAACCAAAAGGTTGTTCTTAAATACAAAACCAGAATGAACAACTTGATGGAAATTGTTATTTCGAAAGCCTGGCTCGAATCTTTTAATATAGATGGCAAGCATTTTGAGATTCTGTCTTTTTCCGGCATCAAACCCAGAATTTATCAGGTTATAGGACAAGGGCGATACAGAATTCTATACACCTGGACAAAAACTTATGCTTTAGATCACACCTACGGAGCTACCAATTTTGCATTTTCCAAACCGGTAAGAGAATCGTACTTACAATCTGGCAACAAACTAATGCGTTATAAAAACAACAGAAGTTTTGTAGCTTTATTCGGTCGTGAAAATAAATCTCTGCTTAACAAGTATCTCAGAAAAAACAAAATTAAAGTGAGGAAATCCGGGCAACATACCACTCTTCAATTGATCAATTGTTGTAATACCCTTACTGACAAATGAAAGCAGCATTCCTTTTTATAGCCTTACTTTTTGTGTCAATATGGGCACCTGCCCATAATACAGAAAAGGTGATGGATTGCCATTTTAACAAAGTTCCGTTCAGCGAGTTTTGTAATGAAGTGTACAGGGAAACCGGTGTCAGGGTTTTTTATCAGAAGAAATGGGTCAGCGATCTCAGGGTCAATCTTTACGTGGATAGCGTTACAGCAAAGCAAGCCGTTACTCTTGCCATTAAAAACACAGGATTGAAAGTTTCCAAATGGAATAACAATCTGGTGCTGTTGCCACATAAAAAATTGCTTACAGGGCTTCCTTCATACCAACATGAAGCAGCCCCAGCCGGGACAACGCAAGAAACAACAAAAGATCTTACTGCAAGCGAAGAAAGATATCTTACCGGTAGGCGGCCAGATGTAATTCACACTTTAAAAATTGGACATGAGGGAGGCTCATTAACAAATGGCAAAGCCACTATTTTAGGAAGGGTTCTTGATGAAGAAACCGGCGAGCCGGTAAATTTTGCGACCTGCTATATACAAGAAACAAAAAACGGTGCAGTTTCGGGAAGAAATGGTTTCTTTACTTTGCTTTTGCGACCCGGAAAGTATAATGCCACTTTCAATTATATGGGCTATGAGCATAAAAAATACCTACTGAATATCATGTCTGATGGCAGTTTTACTGTCAAGTTGAGAAAGACTATTTTCCAGATTCAGGAGTTTGTAGTGCATGGTGACCGGCAGATGAATATTAAAGAAAAAGATCCCGGTATTGATAAAATATCTATGCGTTCCATCAAAGAATTACCGATGATGATGGGAGAGCGTGATATTTTAAAAGTTTCGGGGACCCTTCCCGGAATTGTGAGCACAGGAGAGGGTTCCGCCGGGCTCAATGTTCGTGGTGGCGGTTCTGATCAAAATGCTTTCTATATTGACAAAGTGCCGATTTATAACACATCTCATCTTTTTGGATTTTTTCCCGCTTTTAACTCGGATATCATCAAAGATTTTGCAGTCTACAAAGGATATATTCCTGCACAGTATGGTGGTCGCCTTTCATCTGTTTTCAATATCATGACCAGGCAGGGAAACCTAAAACGCTTTACTGCCCATGGAGGGATCAGTCCCGTTGCCGGGAATCTTGAAGTGGAAGGCCCGATAAAAAAAGATGCACTTTCATTTCTTGTCAGTGCCAGATCTACATACTCTGACTGGATTCTTAAAAAAATCAAAGATCCTACCATTAAAGCAAGTGCTGCCAATTTTTATGATTATTCAGGCAGTCTGTCTTACAATGCTGAGAAAACGCAAATGTCCCTTTTCTACTATCATAGCTTTGATCATTTCAGGCTTTCAACAATTAATGATTATAATTATTCCAATGATGGTGCTTCTTTGGATATCAGCCATAATTTCACCAATTCTTTAAGAGGTGATTTCACACTCATTGAGTCGCAATATACTTTCAGTACCGTCGATAAAGAACAACTATCCAGCGCTTATCAGCAAGCTTATAAAATGGGGCATTACGAAGCTCGTGCTGATTTCACTAAAACGATAAGCAACTATAATACACTTAAATTTGGTGGCGGTGTGGTCCTGCTCAAACTTGACCGGGGAAATGTAATCCCTTACGGAACCCGGTCATTGCTTATCCCCGTGGCATTGGGCCGGGAAAAAGGCATTGAGACATCTCTATATGCTTCTGATTCTTATAATCCAATACCTATTTTAAGTATTAAGGCAGGGCTGAGGTTTACAATGTTTTCTCCTTTAGGACCATCGACAGTGTATTATTACACCCCGGGTATGCCGCGTGATTTGCGTTATGTTAGCGATACCGTTACTTATGGAAACGATGTTCCCATACATTGGTATTCTGAACCTGACATCAGGGCATCCGTCAATTTTCAAACTGATGAAAATGGATCTATTAAATTAGCTTTCAATCAAATGCACCAAAATTTATTCATGCTGAACAATACAATTGCCGTGTCGCCCAATGTTCAATGGAAACTGGCAGATTACCATATTCATCCTTCAAAAAGCAATCAGATCTCTTTCGGTGTTTTCCGGTCAATGCCCAAAAGCGGGTTGGAGGCATCTGTTGAAGTCTATTACAAACAGGAGTTTGGTAATCCGGAATTTAAAGACGGAGCTTCTTTTTTGGACAGTCCTAATGTGGAAACGGTTGTTTTGCAGGGAAAAGAAAAAGGATATGGGGTTGAAGTACTCGTGAAACGGACGAACCGAAAACTCGAAGGGTGGCTAACATACACTTATTCGCGCTCGCTAATGACGGTGAATGGCGGGGAAAGCTGGAATAGTATCAATAACGGGGAAACATATCCATCAAATTTTGATATTCCACATGTAGCAAATCTTGTCCTGGATTATCATTTGAACCGGCGCGTTACATTTTCGACCATCATGACTTATCGAAGTGGGAAACCTATCACCTACCCCGTTTCGGTTTATTATGTTGACGGCCAACCTCACCTGGATTATTCGAAACGAAATGCTTACAGAATACCGGATTATTTCCGGATGGATTTATCCCTGGCCATTGAGGGCAATCTTAAAAGAAACAAGCCAATGCATAGTTCGTTTGTTTTAAGCGTTTACAATCTTACAGGACGCCAAAATCCTTATTCGGTATATTTTAACACTTCTAACGGCAGAATTACAGGATATTCTTATTCTGTCATCGGGGTGCCTATCTTCACCATTACATGGAACTTCAAATTGGGAAATTATGCTTCGGAATAAAATCATATTGTTAATCGCAATGTTGGCGCTTTCATCCTGCGTGAAGGTTTATTCCCCGAAAATAAAAGGTTTGGATTTGAATAAATATGTTGTTTCAGGCCAGGTTACTCTTGGCAAAAACACCCAAACTGTAAATGTTTCCCTGACTTCATCCATCAACACACCAACCTATAAGCCGGTAACTGGTTGCAATGTTGCTATTACTGATATTAAAGACAACCGTTTTCCGATGGTATATATGGGGAAAGGAAACTATTCCACGATGATAGCCCCTAAATACTTGGTTCCTGGCAATGCTTTTAAGGTAAATGTCATCACACCTGAAGGCGACAGCATTGTTTCGGATTACGACACATTAACGTCTGCGCCTCCGGTAGATTCAATATACTATCTCCGAAAGGATGTTGAGAGCCCGATCCCGGGACAATCAACTCAGGGAATTCAATTTTATATTGATTTAAACGGAACCAACGCAAACAGTCACTATTATCGCTGGAAAATATATGAAACATGGGAATACCATTCCAGGTACCTTCGCGAATGGTATTACGATGGCACTTTACATCACATTTATCCTCCTGATTCTTCAAGACATATATGCTGGCACACAAGACAGATTCCGGAAATATTTACATTGTCAACAGATAACCTGAGCCAAAATAAATATAATGATTTCCAGCTTCAGTACGTCGATAATACAACATCAAAGCTTGCGTATGGCTATAGTATGCTTGTTGAACAGATGTCGTTGAGCAAAGCTGCCTATAATTATTGGGATCAATTAAGGACAAACAGCACACAGGAAGGTGGTCTTTATGAAAAACAACCCATTGCAATCATTGGAAACATGCATAACCTTACTCATCCCAAAAATGATGTGCTGGGATTCTTCAATGTAGTATCAGCAACTTATAAAAGAATATTTATCCCAAATGTTCCAGGACTTCAACTGAATTTTGATACTTATTGTTCATCAGTAATTCTTAGGTTTGGGGTTAAAGGAATTCCACCTTCAGACTATCCGGTTTATCTCCAATCCGGACCAAACGGACCTTTGCCAATATGGTTGAGTGATGAATGCGTAGATTGTTTGGTACTGGGAGGGACGAATGTTAAACCTTTATTTTGGCCATAATAAGATGAACAAGAGAAGTTACAAATATTATCCATTAATACTGTTACTGCTGGCTTTACCCTTTGTTTTAGCTGGCCAACAAAACAATGCATTTCCTAAAGCTGAGAAACTGGCTTTATTCACTGACCGTGATTTGTATATTGCAGGTGAAGAAGTGCATTTTTCAGCATTCATTATCAACCATGCTTCACCAGGATTGAGCCATATTGTTTATGCTGAGATACTGGAGCCAGATGGTACCAGAATTATAGGAGCCAAATTCCCACTGACTCAGGAAGCTGCGCACGGTTGCCTGACTATTCCTTCCGGGAGTATCACTGGAACTTACTACTTAAGGGTTTACACAAAATATATGCGAAACACAGGGCCGGGATCATTCGCCTATGTTAGCCTGAAAATTATTAATCCTTATAAAATAGATGTGTTAACCGGAAATGACACTTTGCAAAATGCAAAACATCACAATACCAGTTATTCATCAGACAATTTACTAGAAATATCCACCAACAAAGAAATATATCATTCACGTGAAAAAGTAAATGTGAGCATCAAAACAGTTGGAATTAAAGCTGGAAAAGCTCAAAGATTATGTGTTTCTGTAGTGCCTGAACTTTTAGCTCCAGGTAAGATGCTTCAATTGCATGCCAATTCTTCAAAAGTAAACCTTGTCAACTTTTATCCTGAAAACCGCGGGTTGTCTATTACAGGTACTATAATAGACAGCGTAACAGGAAAAGGAGAAGCCAATGCCCGTATAAATCTTTCCATTATTGGGAAAGGCAGGACATTCATGGCATCTCAAACCGACAGTTCTGGCCACTTTTTCTTCTCCTTGCCATCTTACACTGGGAACAGGGATCTGTTTCTGGGAACACAAAACATTTCTGGTTCACACCCTAAAATACTGGTAAATAATGATTTCTCAACAATACCGGTTCGGTTGCCTAATCCGGTTTTCAAACTGGATTCTGCCGAAAGGGCTTTGGCATTTCAAATGGCTCAAAATAATCGGGTGAGACAACTTTTCAGTAACGACAGCCTGCTTTGTAATAAAGTTTCAAAACCTGATAAAACTTTTTATGGAAAACCTTCTTATACATTAACGCTTGATCAATATATACAGCTCCCAACTTTGGAGGAATATTTTAATGAGCTTCCTTCAATGGTAAAAGTTCGAAAACATGATGGTAAGAAATATTTCAAAGTAATTGGTGACCAACCTGATATGGCATATTTAGAACCGCTTGTCCTTGTTGATTGGGTTGCTATTGACAATCCGGAAAAAATCCTTGCCGCATCTCCTACTAATATTGCCCGGGTCGAAGTAATAAATAAACCTTATGTGATTGGGGACATGAAGTACGGCGGTATTATCAGTATAATTACTAAAAAAGGAGACTTTGCCGGAATTGATCTTCCGAAATCAGGAATGTTCCTCAATTATGCCTTTCTGCAAGATAATTGTCATTGCGCCATTACAACGCCGAATTCTGTTAACAAACCCGACACAAGGAATACACTTTACTGGAATCCCGATCTCAAACTGAATTCAGGAATAGATTTTCATTTTTCATTTACAACAGCAGACACCCCAGGAAAGTACATGATCATTCTACAGGGAATTAGGCCTGATGGGAAACCTTTTGTGAAACATGCAGTGATTGTTGTGAAACCAAAACCCTAACTTGTCACTGCTTTTCAAGCAATTTGACAAATTCCTTTGTATCCACATCAATTCCTTCAATAGTAAGATGGGCCTTTTTATAGCAATCAAGACGTTCTTCGAGTTTTTTGTCGATGTAGCCGACAAGCTCATCCCCTGACTTTCCTTCAATTAGCGGGCGTTTTCTGGCTGCCATTGCCAGTCGACTGGCAATGGCAGCAGGAGTCATTTCCAAATAGACGCTTATTCCATTTTTATTGATTTCATCAATACTGTCAAGATAACAGGGAGTTCCTCCTCCGGTTGCGATCACAACCCCCTTCATATCAAATGTTTTCAACAATCTTTCATGTTCCAGACTTCTAAAAAGTTTTTCCCCGTATTTATCAAAGAAAACCTGAATATTGATCTTATAGTACCCTTCAAAAAAATCATCCAGGTCGAGAAACCGGTATCCCAAAGCGATTGCCAGCTTTTTACCAACAGTGCTTTTCCCTGCACCCATAAATCCTATCAGGTAAACTCTATCTTTCATGTACTTTCTGTTCAGATTCAAAAATAACCAATAAACCCGAATGTTACTTTTTTATAAGTTGATTGAATCAGTTCTAGGCTTGGGTTTTCCGGTTTTGTTCACAAAATAAACACCCGCGAAAATCAGCAATGAAGCAACGATTTCAACTAAATTCAGTTTATCTTTTCCAAAGGATACAGCTACTAATGTAGCAATTAACGGTTGCATATAGATATAAGAACTATTTACGCTGGGGCTTATCCTTTTTAATGAATAATTATTCAGAAAGTAAGCAATTACCGTTGTAAAAAGCACTACATAACCTATTGAAAACCAAATATGAAGCGGAATAACAGCAAAGTTGACTTCTGAAATTTGTTTCAGGGAAACCGGAATCACAAAAATCAATCCGAAAGTAAACACCCACTTCATCACCGTGAGCGGTTTGTAAGAACGCATTAAAGGCTTTACCAAAACCAGAAACAGGCCATAAGAAGCAGCGTTTATCATAACCATGATGTTACCCCTGGTTGTCGCCGAACTAATTGTAATATGTCCGTTCCGCAGAATCAAATAAACCGCACCGGCAAATCCCAGTATAATTCCAAAAGCTTTAGACCAGGAAATCCGGTCTTTTATGATGAAATGAGACATCACCAATACGAAAATCGGTGTTCCCACCATAATAATAGAAGCATTGATGGGCGTAGTCAGGTTCAGACCTTCAAAAAATAAAATCTGGTTGATGGCTACCCCGAAAATTGCAGCCACAAACATTCTTCTCAAATCCGTCCGGGAGACTTTCTCGCTGCCAATAATCATATCCACAATCCAAAACACAGCAGATGCACCTACCACTCGGAGGACAATAATGGCACGCGGTTCCAGCCAATGGGGCATAATGCCCTTGGCGATTACATAATTCAATCCAAAAATCAGGTTCGCACCAAGCAAAGCCAGGTGCGCCTTAATATGCTCCGGTTTCATAACCTGCAATAAGTTGGGTACTCATGGATACTGCCTGCTTTATAATTTTTTGCAGCAGCTTTCGTTAGAATGAAATAATGATTCTGAAAAAATTCTAAAACGGCAGGTCTCCTTCTTCGTCCATCGGGTCAGAAGCGTCTGCCGATAAGTCTTCCGGTGAAAGTGGTGGAAGATTTCCATCTTCTTTCTGAAGGCGCCAGGCTCTAACATCAGTGTACCAGCGTTCGTTAAATTCCCTTGACTCAATGTTAACAGAAACACTAACCCTGTCTCCTTCGCCGATGCCTTCAAGGTTTTTTACTTTATCGCCCCAAAGGCTGATGCATATTTTTTTGGGATACTGGTCTTCAGTTTCAATCACAAATTCCTGTTTTTCCCATTTTCCATTGCGCCCTTCGCCACTCACGATAGGCATCTTTTTTATCAGTCGTCCTTTCAGGTCTAAGCTCATGTTATAAAAATTTAACGGATTTAATTATTTGTTTGCAAAAGTAAAGATTTCAAGAAGTTTTCTAAAACTTATTAATTGCCTGTCTTATAGCCACCAAATGTGTCAACAGATTTTCCAGTAGATCCAACTTTAACATATTAGCGCCGTCCGATTTGGCAACCGCGGGGTTCGGGTGTGTTTCCAGAAAAATACCATCTACCCCAATGGCAATCCCAGCACGTCCTATGGTTTCTATTAAATCCGGCCTTCCTCCGGTAACACCCTGGCTTTGATTTGGCTGCTGAAGCGAATGAGTAATATCCAGAATCACGGGAACTCCGGCTTTCTGCATTGTTGGAATATTGCGATAGTCAACTACCAGATCGCCGTAGCCAAACATGCTGCCGCGTTCGGTAAGCCAAACGTTCTCATTGCCGGTGGAACGGACTTTATCGACAGCAAAACGCATGGATTCACCGGAAACAAATTGTCCCTTTTTAATGTTGATGATTTTACCTGTTTTTCCCGCCGTAATCAGTAACTCCGTCTGCCGGCAGAGAAAAGCCGGAATTTGAAGTACGTCAACGTAAACGGAAGCTGTTTTTGCTTCTTCCGGTGAATGGATGTCAGTAACAACTGGGATTTTCAGATCGCGGGAAATATCTCTCAAAATATTCAGCGCTTTTTCATCTCCGATTCCCGCAAAAGAATCCAGCCGGGAACGGTTTGCCTTCCGGTACGAAGCTTTAAAAATGAAAGGTATCTCAAGTTTATTGGTAATTTTTAAAATTTCTTCTGCAATGGGAAATGCCATCTTTTCGTCTTCAATGACACACGGCCCCACCATCAGAAAGAAATTTCCCTTGTCTGTATATTTTATATTGGGCAGATTTTCAACACTTTTATGCATGAGATTCTATTTTCAACAAAATTATAAAATGTTTGGTTCGCATGTCACTATTCCACAATCAGCTTGTCAAGAGAAAAAGGGTATTCCACTTTTTCCAGAAAAAGTCCTTTTGCAGGAACAGAATAGCCAGCTTTTCCTCGGTCTTTTGCTTTAATGACATCTTCTATTTCTTCCGGTTTCATTTTTCCTTTACCCACTTCCAAAAGTGTTCCCACAATGGCACGCACCATATTTCTTAAAAACCTGTCAGCCGTAATAGTGAAAACGAGTTTATCCCCAAAATCTTCCCAAAATGCCTGTTTGATGTGACATTCATTGGTAAGTGTCTGCGTATGAAGCTTGGAAAAACTCGTGAAATCGGTAAATTTCATCAGGTATCCGGTTGCTTTTTGCATGGCTTTTACATCAAGAGGAGCTGTATATTCCAGGCAAAAATCTCTTTCAAACGGGTCTTTTCGTTTCGAAATATAATATTTATAGGTTCTTTGTTTTGCACTGAATCGAGCATGATAGTCACCGGGAACCGGGAACAGATCAAAAATCACAATGTCTCTGGAAAGAAAACTGTTTAATTTGGAAACGAAATCTTTTTCCAGAAAATGTAAAGAAACACTCACATCAAAATGAGCATAAAATTCTCTGGCATGAACTCTCGTATCCGTCCTTCCACATCCCACAAGGCTTACAGTCTCACCGGTCAATAATCCAATTTTCCGGTTCAGTTCTTCCTGAACAGTATGGGCATTCTCCTGAACCTGCCAGCCATGATAAGCCGTTCCCTTATATGCCAGTTTAAGAAAATACCGAACCATGATTATTTATTTTAAAACGAGTGCTATTATCAGGAATTCAAGGCTTTCCATAACAAATCCTTCAGGCTTGTCAATCCTTGTTGGGCTACTGAAGAAATAAAAACCGAAGGCACATCAGGCAATTCTGTTTTTATCTCAGTCATCAACTCATCATCGAGCAGATCAGATTTTGAAACAGCAAGCACCCTTTGTTTATCCAACAATTCAGGATTATACTGCTTCAGCTCATTGAGTAAAATATTGTATTCTTTATTGATATCGCCAGAATCCGCCGGAATAAGAAACAGCAGGGCCGAATTTCTTTCAATATGCCGTAAAAATCTCAATCCCAACCCCTTTCCTTCATGCGCTCCTTCAATAATTCCCGGAATATCGGCCATGATAAAAGACTTCTGATCACGATAAGAAACAATTCCGAGATTGGGTTTAAGCGTCGTAAAAGGATAATCGGCAATTTCAGGTTTGGCTGCGGAAACTACCGAAAGCAGTGTCGATTTCCCGGCATTTGGAAATCCTACCAAACCAACATCTGCAAGGATTTTTAATTCGATGATCACTTCAGCTTCTACCCCCTCTTCACCTGGCTGGGCATGTTTCGGGGTCTGATTGGTTGCCGATTTAAAGTGATCATTTCCCTGGCCACCCCGTCCGCCGTGAAGCAAAACCATCTCCTGTTTGTCTTCTATAATCTCTCCCATTACCTCTTGAGTCTCAGAATCACGCATAACCGTGCCCATCGGGACTTCAATGACAATGTTCTTTCCATTGGCACCTGTGCTGGTCTGGCTCCCACCAGAGCCACCATTTTCGGCACGTAGATGACGTGTATAGCGCAAATGTAGCAACGTCCACATCTGAGCATTGCCCCTAACGATGATATCCCCGCCTTTTCCGCCGTCACCCCCATCCGGGCCTCCCTTAGGAATATATTTTTCGCGACGGAAATGAACCGACCCAGCACCTCCGTTTCCAGAGCTACAGTAGATCTTAACGTAATCAACAAAATTGGATGCGGCCATAATTATTATTATTGAAGTTGCAAAAATAGCGCAAATGCTTCAATCCGCCTCCAGCGGACAAGAGTTTAATTCTCTGTCTTTTGAAACAATTGATAATTTCCTAATATTATCCTTTACCCGAATACAGGGGTCGTTTATTCCTTTATTTTATGAATCAACAAAAGACCGTCACGAACTGATAACATTACCTGTTCCACACGTTTATCGTCGCGGATATGATCGTTAAACTTCCTGATTCCCAAGGTTTCCTTATCAGGATTTTTATCTTCAATGGCCTTTCCGCCCCATAACACATTGTCAGCCAGAAAGAAACCGCCTTTTCTTAATTTGGGAAATACCAACTCATAGTACTCTGTGTATTGCGATTTGTCAGCATCAATAAAGATAAGGTCGAAAGTTTCATCCAACGATGGAATGATTTCGCGTGCATCGCCCTCAATGAGCCTTATTTTACCATCATTTTCGGATTTATTGAAATAACCTTTAGCAAAACTTACAATTTCTTCATTTCGGTCAACCGTGATAAGGAAGCCATCTTCAGGTAACGCCTGTGACATAGCCAATGCAGAATAGCCTGTAAAGGTTCCGATTTCTAATATTCGCTTTGGTTGAAGCATGGCCACGATCATTTCCAGAAATTTACCCTGAACTTTACCGGAAAGCATGTTTGGATAATAGGTCTTCTGATGGGTTTCCCGATTCAGATCATATAATAAAGGTATTTCATCTGTGGTATGTGCTTCAATATATTCGTTGATTTCTTTGCTCAACATCATACTTAATTTTAATGAATAACTCTGTTTCCACTATTCGATGGGCTCCATTAAACAAGCCTACCAATTGTTATAAATCAAAGTGCTTTGTGCAGCCGGATCGAAAACTTTTGAAGCCACATCAAGAATATCTTCAGCGGTTAAGGCATCTACAATCCGAAAAAGCGCTTTGGCGTTATTTACTTTTTCTTCGCAAAGAAATGCTTTCGCGATATCCAGCATCTCATTCATTGGAATCTCATAATTCATGGCAATCTGGCCTTTGAACTGCTGTTTGGCACGCGTCAATTGCAAGGTCCCCAGTTTTTGCGATCTCAATTTATCAAGCTCTCTTTGCACCAAATCAAGGCTCTTTTCAATGTATTTTTCATCCGTACCGAAGTAAACCCCAAAAAAACCAATATCTGAATAGGTTTGCACCGTAGATTCAATGGTGTATGCAAAACCGTACTTCTCACGGATTCCAAGGTTCAGTCTGGAATTCATGGCCGGACCTCCCAACAGATTGTTCAGCAGTAGTAATGTCATTTTCTGTGGGTGGGTGAATGGAAAAGCAATGTTTCCCGTAAGGCAATGAGACAGATATGATTTCTTTTGAATGACTTTCCTTGTAGGTAAATAATCATCGAAAGAAGACCTTAAAACTTCTTTCTTATTTTCAGAAATACCTTCAAAATACTTCCTGACAAGTGCAACAAGTTTTTCAAAATTAATCTGCCCTACTGACGAGATCACAATTTTGCGGGTATCATAATTTCTTTTCACAAACCTGAAAATATCCTTCCGCGTAAAAGTCTCCACATGCGATTGATCGCCCAAAATATTTCTCCCCAAAGGATGACCGTCGAAAAGCAGGTTTTCAAAATCATCAAAAATAAGTTCAGCAGGAGTGTCCTGATAAGAATTGATTTCATCAAGAACCACATCTTTCTCTTTTTCAATTTCCTTTTCAGGGAAAACGGAATGGAAAGCCACATCAGCAAAGGTTTCCAGAGAGCGATCGTAATAAGCACTTAAAAAAGACGCGTAAACGCAGGTTTCCTCTTTACTGGTGTAAGCATTCAATTCACCACCCAGATTCTCGATGCGGCTCATAATATGGTATGCTTTTCGCTTTTGAGTTCCCTTGAAGATCATGTGCTCAATAAAATGAGCTATCCCATTTTCCTTTTCCAGTTCGTCACGCGACCCTGTATCGACCATAAGTCCGCAATGCGAAATCTGACCCGGAATTTGACGATGAATGATCCTGATGCCGTTTTTTAATTGATAATATTGGTATGCCAATGTTATTCCCTTCAAATAATTGAGTTGCAAAGATAAAAGAAAGCCCGGTTCAGCAGTTTCGCAGCAAAACATTTCCGAAAACCATTGCGGAATTTTTATTTAGAATAATTTTAAATGTTAAATATTGCAAAAACAGTATGCATGCGAACTATTTTTAATCTACATTTGTATGCATGCGTAATAAATTATGAAGAGATGAAGCTGAACGAAACTATTGAATTTTACGTGAGAACCACATCATTGGCCCTTTCGAGAATGTATAATGTCATTGCAAATCAATATGGCATCACTCAAACCATAGGCTACATACTGACTTATGTGGAAAAGGAAGGAACGCCTTCCACCAAACTGGCACAACAACTCGGAATGAAAAACTCGAGCCTGACCCGGTTGTTAAAAAAAATGGAAGATGATGGTTGTATAACCCGTATAGTAGATCAGTATGATAAAAGAATCATCCGGGTATTTCTGACTCCCAAAGGTGTTGGGAAAAGAAAAATTGCAAAAAAAACGGTTCTTGAATTCAACGAAAAATTGATGCAAAAAGCGAGCAAAAAGGACCTGGAGTCTTTTTTCAAGGTTTTCGACATTATAAAAGAACAAGTGGCTGAAGAAATTGCAGAAGCTGCGAAAAAAGTAACTGTGAATCAATAAATTTCATTAACCTAATCAGATATACTATGTTACGAAGAATTAAAAAAGTAGCTGTGCTGGGTTCCGGGGTTATGGGCTCCGGCATTGCATGTCATTTAGCCAATGTCGGCCTTGATGTTCTGCTCATTGATATTGTTCCCCGTGAGCTTACCGAAGAAGAAAAAACCAAAGGCCTGGCATTGCAGGATAAAGCGGTGCGGAACCGTATTGTCAATAAATCCTTGTCAGCCACATTAGTTTCAAAACCCTCCCCAATCTATAAAAAGTCGTTTGCCAAACGCATCAAAACAGGAAATTTTGATGATGACCTTTCTAAAATAAAAGATTACGATTGGGTGATTGAAGTAGTAGTCGAAAGACTGGACATCAAACAACAGGTGTTTGATAAAGTAGATAAGCTTAGAAAACCCGGTTCGCTGGTCACATCCAATACATCTGGAATCTCCATCGATATGATGGCCGAAGGAAAAAGCGAAGATTTTCAGAAAAACTTCTGCGGAACGCATTTCTTCAATCCTCCACGCTATCTTCAGTTATTTGAAATCATTCCTTCCAAATATACTGATCCTGAAGTACTGTCATTTCTCAGTGATTATGCAGCAAGGTTTCTCGGTAAAACCCCGGTACTGGCAAAAGATACTCCGGCTTTCATAGCCAACCGCATCGGAACTTTCTCCATTATGGAATTGTTTAATAAGGTAAAGAAATATGGCCTGACTATCCCTGAAATTGATAAACTGACCGGTCCCGTGATTGGTCGTGCCAAATCTGCCACGTTCCGCACTGCGGACGTTGTTGGACTGGACACTCTGGTGCACGTTTCCAATTACATTCACGAAACAGTTCAGGATGAACGCGTTGATGCTTTTAAAATCCCAGACTATCTTCAAAAGATGCTGGATAACAAATGGCTGGGTTCTAAAACGAAACAAGGATTCTTTAAGAAAGTGGAAGAAGACGGTATTAAGAAATTCCTAAGCCTGAATTTCGATACGCTCGAATATCAGGAAGAACCGCGACCTAAATTTTCGGTTCTCGAAAAAACAAAACCCATCGACGACCTTCGCAAACGCATGCCGGTATTGCTGGCCGATCAGGGAAAAGCCGGGGCGTTTTACCGCGAGTCATTTTACAGCCTGTTCCAATACAGTTCCAACCGCATTCCGGAAATCAGCGAAGATATCTATAAGGTGGACGATGCCATGAATGCAGGTTTCGGATGGAAACTCGGCCCATTTCAGACATGGGATGCAGTAGATGTGCCGGAAACCGTCAAAGCCATGGAAGATGCCGGAAATAAACCAGCTGCCTGGGTTTATGACATGCTTGACGCTGGAATTACTTCTTTCTATACCGTAAAAAACGGGTTTAAAAATTATTATGACCTGGCGACCAAAGCTTACAAAGTGGTTCCCGGACAAGAAAACAGGTTGTCGCTGGAAGTCCTTCGCGACACAAAAGTGGTCTGGGAAAATAAAGATGTCAGCATTTTTGACTTGGGTGATAGTGTGCTGAACATCGAATTCCACTCCAAGATGAACACCATCGGCCAGGGAACCCTTGAAGGGCTCAATAAAGCCGTTGACATGGCTGAAGCCGAATACAAAGCGTTGGTTATCTCCAACGAAGGTGACAATTTCTCAGCCGGTGCTAATGTAGGGATGATCTATATGCTGGCTGTCGAGCAGGAATGGGAAGATTTAGACATGGCAGTTCAGTGGTTTCAAAAAACCACCATGCGTCTGCGTTACTCATCTATTCCGGTTATTGCAGCACCTCACGGAATGGTTCTCGGCGGCGGATGTGAAGTCTGTATGCACAGCGATAAGGTGATCGCACACGCAGAAACTTACATGGGACTTGTTGAATTTGGTGTAGGATTGATCCCCGGCGGTGGCGGCACCAAAGAATTTGCACTCCGCCTCGGTGACGAACTGAAATCAGGCGACATCAGGACCAACGCATTTTTGAACCGTTATCTTAGCATCGGACAGGCCAAAGTATCGACTTCGGCTTATGAAGCATTCGGCTTGGGCTATTTGCGTCCGGGATTGGATGAAGTGATTGTCAGTCGTGCTCATCAGCTTGCTTATGCCAAAAAAGTGGCTCTTGAAATGGCGGAAAAAGGATATTCCCAACCGGCACCGCGTAACGACGTAAAGATACTTGGAAAAGAAGCACTCGGGATGGTGTATGTAGGTTCAGATGGCTTTAAAACAGGCCATTACATGTCGGAACATGACGGCCTGATTGCTGAAAAGTTAGGATGGGTTCTGTCGGGAGGTGAAATTTCACAAGCACTGACGGAAGTCTCCGAACAGTATCTCCTCGACCTGGAAAGGAAAGCCTTTCTGGAGCTTTGCATGCAGCGAAAAACGCTGGAACGCATTAACAGCATCATCACCAAAGGAAAAATCCTGAGAAATTAATCATTGTTTAACCTGAAAATACTAAAATCATGAATGCATATATTGTAGGAGGATATCGTTCGGCAGTTGGAAAAGCACCCCGTGGCTCATTGCGTTTTACACGCCCTGATGATATCTCCGCAACCGTCATCAGGCACCTGATGAACGATTTTCCACAAATTGAAAAATCTGAAATTGACGACATCGTAGTCGGGAACGCTTTTCCAGAGGCAGAAACCGGGATGAACATGGGCCGCTTGTTGTCGCTTATGTCCATGGATACCGTGGATGTTCCAGGTTCGACCATCAACCGTTTTTGCTCTTCAGGCATTGAATCCATTGCCATTGCTTCTGCGAAGATCAGCGCAGGCATCGCTGATATCATCATTGCCGGAGGCGCAGAAACCATGTCGATGATCAACATGGGTGGCTGGCGGCTGGTTCCCAATCCGGAAGTTGCCAAAACAAATCCCAACTGGTTTTTGAGTATGGGATTGACATCTGAAATGGTTGCCCGCGAGTATAATCTGAAACGCGAATATCTGGATGAATTCGCTGCCAATTCTAACACTAAAGCCATTAATGCCATTGACAACGGGTATTTCAAGGATCAGATCGTTCCGGTTGCTGTAAAAGAAAATTATTATGAAGAGGGTAAAATGAAAACCAGGGAAACGATCTTTGATATGGATGAAGGTCCCCGCAGGGGAACTACTGCCGCGGGACTGGCAAAACTAAGACCTGCCTTTGCGACTGACGGTCTTTCCACAGCAGGAAATTCTTCACAAATGTCAGATGCCGCTGCTTTCGTTCTGATTGTATCCGAGAAAATTCTCAAACGATATAATTTAAAACCCATCGCCCGCATGATCGATTACCAGGTGGCTGGAGTTGATCCTTATAAAATGGGAGTTGGACCGATAAAAGCCATCCCGAAAGTGCTGAAACATGCTGGAATGAATTTGGGAAACATTGATTTAATAGAACTGAATGAAGCGTTTGCTACCCAATCGATGGTGGTTGTGAAAGAGCTGGGCATTAACCCGGAAATTTTGAATGTAAACGGTGGAGCCATTGCCTTGGGGCATCCGCTGGGATGTACCGGAGCCAAATTAACGGTTCAGATTCTAAATGAACTCAAACGGCGCAACAAGAAGTTCGGAATGGTTACCATGTGTATCGGTACGGGTCAGGGCGCTGCAGGAATCTATGAACTACTCTCTTGATGATCTGCATTCTTATAAGAAACTTAAAATGAATTATTAACTATCAAAATATTACAATTATGCCAGACAAAGAAGCTTTAAAAGGCGGTGAATTTCTTATCAAAGAGACTCGGGCGGCTGATGTTTTCATTCCTGAAGAGTTTGATGAAGAACAACGAATGATGGCCCAAACCTGCCGTGATTTTACTGAAACACAAGTAATTCCAAATGTTGAAAAACTGGAACACCACGACAATGAACTACTCTCAAAACTTTTAAAAGACGCAGGGGAACTGGGTTTGTTAGGAATTGCCATTCCTGAAGAATATGATGGTTTTGGACAGAAATTTGTCACATCCATGCTCACCGTGGAAGAGATGGGAAAAGGCTACAGTTATGCCGTGGCTTATTCGGCCCATACCGGAATCGGTACCCTGCCTATCCTTTATTTTGGAAATGAAGAGCAAAAACAAAAATATCTTCCAAAATTGGTTTCCGGTGAATACATAGGAGCTTATGCACTGACTGAGCCCGATGCCGGTTCCGACCCAAACAGCGGCAAGTCAAAAGCCATTCTCAGTGACGATGGTAAATATTACACGCTCAACGGTGTGAAAATGTGGATCACAAACGGCGGTATTGCAGATCTTTTTATCGTGTTTGCCAAGATTAACGATGATAAAAACCTGAGTGCTTTTATCGTTGAGCGCAACTCCGAAGGCCTTTCGGTTGGAGCCGAAGAGGACAAGATGGGTATCCGCGGTTCTTCCACTGTTCAAGTATTTTTCGACAATGTAAAAGTGCCTGCCGAAAATTTGCTGGGTAAACGTGATGGCGGTTTTAAGATCGCTCTTTACATTCTCAACCTGGGTCGTATCAAGCTGGCCGGCGCTGCCATCGGAGCCAGCAAAGCCACCATCGGGGTCAGCGTGCAATATGCTAACGAAAGGAAACAATTTGGAACCGCGATTTCCAATTTTGGAGCCATTAAACATAAACTCGCTGAGATGGTCATCCGCACTTTTGCAACAGAATCTCTGACCTATCGCGCCAGTCAAAATATTGATGATGCCATTGCGGAACTGATCGCAGCTGGGTCCGATAAAGGCCATGCCAGCATAGAAGGGTTACGCCAGTATGGTATCGAAGCTTCCATCGCCAAAGTTTTCGGTTCGGAAACGCTGGATTTTGTGGTTGACGAAGGCGTTCAGATCCATGGCGGCATGGGCTATTCTGCAGAAACCGAGGTTGAACGCGCTTATCGCGATTCAAGGATCAACAGGATCTTTGAAGGAACCAACGAAATCAACCGGATGGTAGCGGTGGGCGAACTTCTGAAACGAGGCATGAAAGGGGAGCTTGATTTGCTGACTCCGGCAAAAGCCGTAGCTTCTGAATTGATGGGTATTCCCGATTTCGGAAGTACAACAGCGGATTATTATGAAGAAAAACACAAACTGATTGTCAATTTCAAGAAAGCCATTTTGATGGTTGCCGGTGCCGCCATTCAGAAATTTACTACTTCTCTACAGAATGAGCAGGAGATTATGATGAACGTAGCAGACATGCTGATGTACACTTATGCAGCAGAGTCTACTTTGTTGCGTGTAGAAAAACTCAGTACCATGATCGACGAAAAGAAACATGCCATTTATAAAGACATATTGGATGTCATGCTTTATGATACTGCTGCCAGAATTAACAAAATTGGTGTTGATGCAGTGAACGCTTTCGCTGAAGGCGACGAACAAGCAGGAATGCTCATGGGAATGAAACGCTTCACAAAGGCTGCTCCCGTGAATGTTGTGGCTGCAAGAAGAAGAATTGCCGGTCAGATCATCGAATCCGGAAAGTACAATTTTTAGGGTAACCAGCTTTGGGGCAGATTCTATGGGTCTGTCCCATTTTTCCGTACTCCCTTTTTGGATTTTTTTTCTAAAAAGACTCGGTACAGGAAAGGATCGTATTCTAAAATCAGTATCTTTATACTAAAATCAAAAATAAGTTGGGGATGAGTAAACAAAAGGATTTTAGGGATTTAGCCAACAATGGATTTCTGTTAAAACTATTTTTCCTGAAAAAGATGCCCATGGGCATTCTGAGTGGAATGCGGGTAGTGGAACTGGACGAAAAGCACTGTAGTATTTCAATTCCGTATAATTATCTCACCAAAAATCCATTTAAATCAACCTATTTTGCCGTTCAAAGTATGGCCGCCGAACTTTCTTCAGGAGCGATGGCAATTGCTGAAGTGAAGAAGGCATCCCTCCCTGTTTCTATGCTGGTTTTAGATATGAAGGCAAGCTTTATAAAAAAAGCCAGAAGTAAAATCATTTTCACCTGCAACAATGGAAAAGACATCTCCGATGCCGTGCATAATGCCTTGTCAACCGGAGAAGGACAAACCGTTACTATTGTCTCAAAAGGAATTGACCAAGAAGGTGATGTGGTTTCAGAATTTCATTTTACCTGGACTTTTAAAGCAAAAAATTAACCTTTTTTTGGCTCGTTTTTTATTTTGTAATTTTTTCAATCGATTGAAATATTAACCAAACCCATAAAACCATGAAACTGGAAAGAAATTTTGATATCCTGGACCAAAATGTGGTCATGCACAACCACGAAACTGCCCTCTCCATCAAAAGAAATGGCAAATGGGAAAGCTTCAGTACCAGCCAATACAAAGAAAATGTAGATCTTTTTAGTTACGGTTTACTGGCTTTGAGCTTCAAAAAAGGCGAAAAAATACTCACCATTTCCAACAATCGTCCCGAATGGAACTTTGCTGATATGGGAATGGGTCAGGTTGGCGTAGTTCATGTACCTGTATATCCTAACATCGGAGATGATGAAACCCGTTATATTTTGGAGCATTCCGATGCAAAAATTGTGATCGTTTCTTCTAAGGAGCACTATATAAGGCTAAAAGCGCTGGCTGCAGATGTTCCTAAGATTGAAAAAATTTACACATTCGACCTGGTAAAAGGAGCACACAACTGGACAGAAATTCTGGAAGTTGGGAAAAAGAACCGTAAAAAATTTGAATCTGAACTGCCCAAAATAAAAGAAAGCATTTCAAAAGATGACTTATTGTCAATCATTTACACTTCAGGTACTACAGGTCGTTCCAAAGGCGTAATGCTCACACACTATAATTTTATGAGCAATGTGCATGGAACGCAACCATTGCTACCTGTGAAACCCAATGATCGATGGTTGAGTTTTTTGCCCATGTGCCATGTGTTGGAGCGAATGGTCAATTACCTTGTACAATCGATGGGGTTGGATGTTTATTATGTGGAAAGTATTGATACGTTGGGAGAAAATATGATTGAATGCCACCCGCACGGTTTCGCTTCTGTACCGCGTGTTTTGGAAAAACTTTTCGATAAAATCATGCTGAAGGCCAAGGAACTTCACGGCATAAAGCGTTCTATTTTCGATTGGGCGGTCAACCTTGGGTTTCGTTATGAAGACGATCCCGCAAAACGCAGTGGATGGTACAACATTCAACTTTCGCTTGCCAGAAAATTGGTATTCAGTAAATGGCACGAAGCACTCGGTGGAAACCTAATTGTTGTTATTTCCGGTGGTGCTGCTTTGCAACCCAGGCTGGCCAAGGTTTTCAGCGCAGCCGGCATCAAACTTGCTCAAGGTTATGGGCTTACGGAAACATCGCCAGTCATGTCAGTGAACTGGGATGAATATCCAAGAATGCAAGCCGGAAGTGTCGGACCCATTATTGAAGATGTGGAAGTTCATATTGCCGAAGACGGGGAAATTCTAATGAAAGGCCCCAATTTGATGGTGGGTTATTACAAAGATCCTGAGCGTTCCAAAGAAGTCATTGATAAGAATGGATGGTTTCACACTGGAGATATCGGGAAAATTGAAAATGGGAATTTGTGGATTACCGATCGTAAGAAAGAAATCTTTAAACTTTCAACGGGTAAATATGTGGCTCCACAAATCGTTGAAAATCTGTTCAAAGAGTCACCGCTTATCGAACAAATTCTGGTGGTAGGAGAAGGGGAAAAGTTTGCCGCAGCGGTTATAAGTCCGAATTTCCATTATTTGCACGGCTGGTGTTTTAAGAATAACATCAAGTTCGGGAACAACCAGGAACTGGTTCACCATCCCAAAGTGATACAACGCTATCAGGAAGAAGTGGACCGTATTAATGCAGGTTTGGGACATCACCGCCAGATAAAGAAATTTGCCCTGACCTGCCGCGAGTGGACAACCGAAACAGGTGAACTCTCCCCCACCCTGAAACTGAAACGGAATTATCTGAAAAAACTCTACGGTCTGAAACTGGATTACATTTACGGTTATTCCAATGAATTTGGGGATATCGGATTACCAGAAAACGAAGAACTATCAAAATAACACACTATTTTACTACATGAAATAGCCCGGGTTTTCCAAGAAAATTCCGGGCTTTATATTCTGTCTCTTCACAGACAAAGGCTTTTTGGATGTTTTTCCATGAAAATACGCATTTTTCGATCTCATTTATAAATTGAATATTTGTGCTAAAATTTTTCCTAAATTACTTTGCTTCAAATAATTTTTTCTACCTTTGAAGTAACCAACGAACTCAACAACATGTCAATTTTTCAAAAAGAGACAACCCTTTTATTAGGAAAACACCTTAATAAAGCTGATATACAGAAGTTTTACCCTCCCCATAAATTTATTAACTTATATAGAATAAAGGCTCTCATTTTTTTGAATAGTATTTTTTTTGATTACCTACCGCATTCAGTTATTGTTTTAAAGAATTATTTTCATAAGGAAGAAGACAATTTTCTCACTTTAGACATCCTTAATGTTTGCAATATCAAAGATATCTTCGTATTAGGAAAGAATAAATTCGACCGATCAATCCACCTTCTTTTAGATGGTTGGGAGAAAATGGATATTTTCGACTAAAGCAACCATGATACATTAATATTGTGATTCATCATTTATAAAAATGAATCCATTAACAAAATAAATTGACACTTTAAAAATACTAAAAATGAAAAAATTAATAGGCTTTATTGCCCTTTTGGGCTTATTTACGTTTAGTTCAGTTAATGTTGCAAGTGCACAACCTCCAGCACAACTGCAACCGGAAACAAAGATCATTGTCTGCCAGGATGGTAGAGTAGTAGGATATGCAGTTGTCACCGATGGTGCTACTTATAGGGATTGGCAAGAACTCCTTTGCTAGTAATATTAGTTTTCATATTTAAAACTTTTAAGGGCCAATAAAGCAGATAAAAATGTTTTATTGGCTCTTAGGCATATTTTTATTCTAAAAAAACAAGAATCATTTATAATCATGATAAACTTCACAAAAAAAGCATTAAAAAACAGGAGAATTTTTCTTTTGATTACAATCTTATCTCCCTTATTACTCCTGGCCCAATTCAACAATCCGATAAGAAACGTTGAACCGGCAAAATACATGG
>CAZPPK010000006.1:20430-34673 GCA_964588415.1 uncultured Lentimicrobiaceae bacterium | reverse complement strand
ATTAATAAATTAAACCTGCTGAGTAGTAACAAAATTATTCAATCTATTTATAATCGATACAAATAATAATAGTATTTTTGCTTAAAATTTCATTCAAAATTTAGAGATCATGATCGTTGAAAATAATACTGTAGCCAGTGTGGCTTATAAAATATATTTGGGCAGCCTAAATGGGGAAATGGTCGAATCGGCTGAAGAACAGTCTCCCAGAGAAATACTATTGGGCAAAGACCATCTAATCAGCGGTTTTGAAAACGGACTTCTGGGAAAAGGTATTGGCGAGTTCTCCATTGAAATAGTCCCTGAAAATGCTTTCGGTCCTGTTTTCTCAGAACTGAAAGTCCCCGTTTCAAAAAACGCCTTTATGGATCAGGGAACACTCCGCGAGGATTTGCTGTTTGTAAATAATACTATCAACATGATGGATCAAAACGGCAGGCAACTTCGTGGTGTGATCCTGGAAATAAGTGATGAAGAAGTACTCATGGACTTCAACCATCCTTTTGCAGGAAAGAATCTATTTATTTCTGGAAATATTCTCTCCATCAGGTCTGCCACCGAACATGACCTTGCTTCCCACGGTGGATGCGGATGTGGTCACTCTCATGATGAACATGCTGACTGCTGTTCATCTAACAGTCATGGTGAAGAAGATTGTGAAGTTTGCGGAACACCTTCTGAAAAAAGTCAAGATGGCCTAAAGTCCTGTTAATTGGGGCACCAAGCTGTTCTAAATTAAGATTATAAATCTTCCTAATCAGAGTTTACCGATTATCGATAAACCCTCATCTTATCTAAAGCTTCCTGATATTTTTGAGCGTTATGCCTGTGCTGAACACCGTTTTTGGAAAAGACATGAGTTCCTGACATATCATCTTTTGCACAAAAATACATGTAGTCGGTATGTGCAGGATTTAAAACGGCGTCCAGCGATGAAATGGAAGGCATGCAAATAGGGCCTGGAGGCAGGCCCCTATATCTGTATGTATTATAAGGCGAATCCACTTTTTTCTGAACATTCAGCACACGATGAATGGAATAATCTTCTAAAGCAAAGATCACCGTAGGATCTGCCTGCAATCTCCAACCCAAGTTAAGACGGTTGATATAAACCGAAGCAATTTCAGGTTTTTCAGCGTTATCGTTGGTTTCTTTTTCAACAATAGAAGCCAACACCACAACTTGTTCAGGGCTCAGGCCCTGTTCTTTTGCCTTTTTCCTTCTTTCAGGAGTCCAGAATTTCTGATACTCCTGATACATACGTGCAATAAACTCCTTTGAAGTAATCGTCCAGTAAACCTGATAAGTGTTGGGGATAAAAATAATGGGTACCGTGTACTTGTTAAGTCCCATTGTGGCAAGGTAACTGCTATCGGTCAACAGGCTGACAAGAGAAGCCGAATCCGGCTCAATTTGCTGGCCAATCTTACCTGCCAAATCACTTATATTTCTTACATTGTTGAATGTCACTCTGACCGGACTCTGTCTGCCAGACCGAAACATATCAATCAGTTGATTATTACTCCAGCCACTATAAAGGACATAATGACCTGGTTTGATCAGCTTAGGTAGTTTTTTCTGAGCAGCCCACCATTCAAAATTCTTCCTGTGGATGATCAGGCCCCTGGAATAAAGGTCGCCTTTCAGTTCGTTAAAATTCATCCCCGAAGTAACATTAATTCCCACGGGTTTTCCTTTGGGGGTCCAAACATTGGGCTGGTTTATAATCCCATACAAAAAGTATCCCGCACCCGCTGCAACTAAGATAAACAGCAGTAACAAGCGCATTGTCCACTTCTGTAGAGGATTTTTCCTTTTCTTTCCCTGTAAATATTTTGAATAGTAATAAGCCATAACACTCCCTAAGTTTTGATTAAAATTACGGTTCTACTGTTATTTTATCGAAGATCGCGATGGTTAATGCATTGCAGCAAGTACTCACCTTTCCAGTCATCGCCTTTTACGTTCCAGTCCTGTTTTAAACCTGCTACAACAAATCCCTGTTTTTGAAACAATTCCAAACTTTTCAAATTGCCTTCTTCTACATTACAATAAAGCTGATGCAAATTTAAATGATTAAAGGCATAATCCACCAACAATTCAAGCGCTATACTGGCAAGACCCTTTCCCCTATAGGTTTCTGTCAGTACAATTCCAACGCCACCGCGCCTGTTTTGCAAATCCAGATCAAACATATCTATTGTTCCAATAGCCTTCGATTCATCGAGATATTCAATAACAAATCTTATTTGCTTTGCAGAAGCGATATCCTGCTTATCAACTGAAAAAACATATTGCTCAAAATCGTAACGCGAATAAGGAACATAGGTCTGGGTAATATGCCATAGTTTCGGATCATTCTCCAGGTCAAAGAGAAAGTCCAGATCATCCGGCTCCACAGCCCTTAATTTTATGACATCATTTAAAAGCATCATTATGCAAATTTCCGCATTTCTCATCACAAAACCATCCGATTTATAAGTTTTTTTCATAATAGCATAAAAATCCTAACAAAACTTAACCGTTTTCAAAAAGAATCTCCAAGGCATGATTTTTGCAGAAAACACGCATCCGGTTCATTGAAAATTTTTGTATCTTTACAGAAAAGCCCGTAGTTGTTCTAAAGAAAATAAGATCAGAATTTTTTCTGGATATAAAGAATTTAATTTGTTGAATATTAATCAAAAAGAATCAAGCCATGAGTGACCGTTGTTCACATTCAGGATTTGCCTTTTTCTCAGGCATCGTTTTAGGCGCAGCCATTGGCGGCCTTATTGGGCTTTTATACGCCCCGGAACCCGGTGAAGAAACCCGTAAAAAAGTTTCAGAAAAAACAAAAGAAGTTTCAGATGACCTGTTGGATCGTTTTGACGATTTGAAAGATAATGTTTCTGAAATTCTCGATGAAGTTAAAAAAACAGGTAACCAGGTTATCGCTGATGTCAAGAAACCGCTGAAAAAGAGCTAATTCCGATCCCGGATAGTTTATGATTCACTACATGGAGGAATTCTCTATGTAGCGGTATCTCTTTGGGATATTTTCCCTTAAAAACTGAAAGCATGGAACAGCATGACATCAAAGATTCATTAAAAACTACAATTGACGAAGTCAAAAAGTATTTTGATTTGCAGCTTGAGTACAACAAGGTACTTACGCGAAAGAAGATCACGGAAATAACAGGCAAACTGATACTGAGCGTGATGCTATTCGGAGCTTTTATTTTTGTTACGCTTTTCCTTTCGTTAGCTTTTGTAAACTGGTATGTTGCACAAATAGGAAGCCGCACTACCGCATTCCTTATCGTTACACTGGTTTATCTTTTTATGGCGCTACTTCTTTTTGCTTTTAAAGAAGTATTAATCTTTTCACCATTGAGAAGGTTTTTTATCAAGAACTTCTCAAGCGTGGATGAAAAGGAATTTTTTGCCGGAAGAACATACTCCGATGCAAAATCTGCTGAGAAATATATTGGGTTTCTGGAAAAGCAAAACAGAAAGCAAGAGCACATTCTTCAGGATCGGTTGAAAGACGTTGAGGAACATCTGAACTGGGTCAACATTACGAAAAATGCAGTTTCATCTTTCTTCCAGTCCATTTCCGCCTTTACAACAGTCTTTAAAGCCGCCTATAAATTTGGGAGACGCATCTCTGAAAAACGGCGAAGAAAAAAATTAAGGGATAAAAATTAAAAAAACGTGGCGTTCTGCCACGTTTAGATCATTCAAACATATTCTGTTACAATATTTAAGATTTCGATTCTGACTCGATCATTCAAAGATCAGACGGTCATAATGTCTTTTTCCTTTTCCAGGAAAAGCTCATCGGCTTTTTGGATGTAACGGTCCGTTACTTTTTGTATTTCATCGGTAAGGCGTTTTGTTTCATCTTCAGCAAGCCCATCTTTTTCTAATTGTTTGGCATCATCATTGGCAATACGGCGTGCATTTCTGATCCCTACCTTGCTCTCTTCATTGATGTGTTTTGCCCGTTTCACCAGTTCGATACGCCTTTCTTCCGTAAGCGGCGGAACATTGATACGGATCAAGGTTCCTTCGTTGGTGGGATTAAAACCAAGATTGGCTGCCATAATAGCCTTTTCGATATCCTGGATAATACTCTTATCAAAAGGCTGAATGACAATGGAATGCGGATCAGGTGTATTAATACTTGAAGCCTGCTCAATGGGAGTCTGAACGCCATAATAATCAATCCTTAAACCGGATAACATCGCGGGGCTGGCCTTTCCTGCCCTGATTTTTTGAAGTTCAATTTCCAGATGATGAAGTGCATGTTTCATATTCTCTTCAGCACCTTCCAGAACTATAACAGCATCATCGCTCATAATCTAATTTTATTTTTTATACTACAAATTTAACAATTCTGTTTTATATGACAGAAACTTCATCCATTTTTATAATTTTTTAATGGTACGCCCGGGTTCATTTTTGGTTCACTATTCTTGCAAAAATTTCAAAAATAAGTTTTTGTCTATCTATAATTCAGTATATTATATCATTTTTCTTAAATGAAAAGAATTGCTATCTTTGTTCAAAACAAGCATCATGAATGAAGGTTCAGTAGTCGTTTTAAAGGAAGCTTCTATTTCTCAAAAGAATAAACTGGTTTTATCAAATGTAAATCTGAAATTGGGACGTGGCGAATTTGTCTATTTGATTGGCAAAACAGGAAGTGGAAAATCCAGTCTGCTACAGACTATTTATGCAGGCATTCCTGCCAACGGAAGAGTGACGTCGGTGTGTGGTTACGACCTGAAAACGATCAGGAAAAAACAAATACCTTTTCTCCGCCGAAAGCTTGGAATTGTTTTTCAGGATTACCAATTGCTGGGCGACAGGTCGATTCAGGAAAACCTGAAATTCGTTTTAAAAGCAACCGGATGGAAAGACAATGCGGCAATCTCTGACCGGATTCTTGAAGTGTTGTCGGAAGTGGGACTGGTAGCCAAACTGAATGCCATGCCCCATCAGCTTTCGGGCGGCGAGCAGCAGCGGGTCGCCATTGGACGTGCCATTTTGAACAAACCTGAACTAGTTCTTGCCGATGAACCAACCGGAAACCTGGATCCTGCTACATCCAACGAAGTGATGCGCATCCTGAACAACATCTGCGAAAGCGGAACTGCCGTGTTGATGGCAACACACAATTACAACCTTATTCAGAAATTTCCCGGTAGAATTGAAAAATGCGGCGAAGGTACCGTCCTTTCCTCAGGAAATCAGGCTAATTAATTGTTTGGCGTAATCGACATTGTTATAGAAATCTCCCAGAATTTTTTCCCTTTCTGTTTTCATCTCTTCTGTAAAATCTTCAGAAAGAAGGCTTAAAATGCGCTGCTTCATTTTATCCGGGTCATTTTCCACCACACAAAGCGAATCCAGTTTGCTGCCACTGAGCATTTGATCGTTCACAAGGCAAAAGCGTCCGTTATAAAGGCTGTTCAAAAGCTTTAGCTTCAATCCTGTCGATTGAAAAGTAACCGCAATATTGATGTGGGCATTCCGTATCAATTCTGAAAGTTCATCATCGCTGGGGGTCGCAATGAGTTTTGCACGCGGCGACTGGTGTACCAGGTTCACAAGATTGACGGGTGGGTTAAAACCCGCGATTACAAACGGAACCTTCAAGCCCTTAAATACGGAAGTCAGCAGAAAACGGGCTGCATTGGCATTTTCAGGAACCGACAGTTTCCCATGATACAAAACGTAGCTTCCTTTTCCGGGAAGGCTTTCCACCTTTTGATGCGGATGAAAGGCAGGCAGCAATTCCACATTGCGAAACTTCTTCGAGAAATAGTGATGATCATTGGACGAAATGGCAAGTACATGATCCGCTTTTGCAAGCACTTTTTCAAACCTCGCCAATTTGATGGATTCGTTGTAAAAGAAATATTTTTTAAAAGGATCGCTTTCCACACGCGACAGATTCAGGTAATAATCGTGCTCAATATTGTGTGTGCGAACCAAAACCTTTCTGTTCTTCAACCTTCTGTCCTTTAATAAAATAGCTGTGTGCAAACCTTCCATCAAAATGGGATAATTATCTTTCAGCAGATCGTTCACCAGTGCTTCAGATGTCCTCGTGCTCACAATGTACGGCAGGCTTTTGAAAAGGTGTGTTTTTGAAATGTTCCTTTTATAATAATAAACTTTGTAAAAAGTTTTTTTTAGCGCATCCACCCTGCCCCGACCGTATTCAAAGCAATGCAAATGGATTTTTACACCCTGTTGCGCCAGTTCCAGGGCTTTGTAATACACATCGATAACGCCTCCGTAATCAGCGGGCAACGGAATATCAAACGAAACGATATGTAAATGAAGTTCAGGCATACTGCTGAAAAACTTTTTGAACGGTTTCCGATTCCAGTTTCCAATGTAACGCTTCACGGGCAATTTTCGTATTGTTACGCCATTGTTTTAGTTTTTCTGGTTGGTTAAAGATCTGAACCACCTTTTTTGCAATCTGTTCCGGATCATGACTTGGGATAAAGGTTCCAACCTGATACTTTTCGATTAACTTTTTTATTTCCACCAGTTCAGACGCCAGAACGGGAATTCCGGCATGAATATAATCAAAAAGCTTGTTGGGAAGGCTGTACAGGTAATTGATATTTGTGTCTTTGTCCAGCGAAACACCCAGATCGGCAGCAGCAGTATATTCCATCAGCAATTCATAAGGAAGCCGTGGTTTGAAAATGATTTTTTCTTCCAGCTTCAGATCGTGTGTTTTCTCTTTCAAAATCTCAATCACATCACCGCCACCCACGATCAGCAACAGTATGTCATCAGTTACAAACTGCATGGCTTCCACCAACTCTTCGGAACCTCGCTGAATGTTAATGCCTGAGCCCTGTAAAATGATAATCTTTTTGTCTTCTGGCAATCCCAGCGATCTCCTCCCGGGCACCTGACTTAAATCCATCTTTTCGGGAACGTTCCTCACAACCTTTGGCAACACACCATATTCAGATTCATAAAGTTTTGCAACGGAATCACTCACTGTAAGAATATGTCTCAGGTGCGGGAAAATGGATTTTTCAATCCATTTCCAGATTTTTCTTTTGAAAGGATGCGATTCCAGTTCCGGGACACCGGTAAAATATTCGTGGCTGTCGTAAACCAACGGCAGATTTTTCAATTTGGAAATAAGATAATTGGGCAAAAGTGTATCCAGATCGTTGGACAGTAGCACATCAGCCTGATAAAAAAGTAATAAAACAAAAAGCCGGATTTGATATTCCAGATAGAAAAAAGGGCCATTGGTAAAAAGCAGTTTCATCCTTCTCACCTCGTATGGCTTCTCATCCATGACCGGACTGTTCCGCAAAAGGCGCCCCACCAACAGGATTTCAAAACCCATGTTGCTGAGCGTACTGCAAACCTTTTTCACCCGTTGATCGGTGGCCAGGTCGTTGATTACAGAGACAATTACTTTTTTAGCCAAAGGAGCATTTCAATAATGATTGTTAACTAATTTTAAAGCCGGTCCGCTTGGGTTTTTCTTTCAGGAGGACACAATGGCATTCGCAAATTTAGGAGATAATAGGCAATAATCCTGATGAAATGACTTTTATTTATCACTTTATGGCTTTTTCACCGGTCAACCCCTGAGTTCCAAAAAGACAACGCCCGTTTCCTCGCCGAATCTTGTTATATTTGCCTACAATTCAAACAGTAAATTTTAGAATGAAAAAGTTTTACCGGGTCTTGGCTTATGCGCTGCCCTACTGGAGTTCCGCATTGTTAAATTTCATTTCGAACATCCTGACCATTGTCTTTTCGTTGTTCTCTTTTGCGCTGCTCATTCCTTTTCTGAATTTGTTGTTTGGCATTAACAAACTGGTTGCCGTGAAGCCTGTGCTTCACATGAATACCCATTCCATGCTGGATTTCCTGAATTATTTCATCAGCCAGATTATCATCCACCACGGAAAAATTCAGGCGCTGGTTTTTATCTGTGCGATTATCCTGATATCCTTTTTATTGAGAAACTTGGGAAGATTCTTGGCTATGTTTTTTATGGCTTCGGTGCGTACGGGCGCCATCCAGGGCATTCGTGATGAAATTTATTCCAAACTGCTGGTACTACCACTTTCTTTTTATTCCAAAAACAAAAAAGGCGACCTGATCTCCCGCGTCACCATCGACGTGCAGGAAGTGGAATTTTCCATCATGAATTATCTTGAGATGCTCTTTCGCGATCCGCTTACCATCGTTGCCTACCTCGCTTTCATGATCAGCATGAGCTTCAGGCTGACACTTTTTGTGTTACTGGTTTTGCCAATCACCGGATTGATCATTGGCTGGATTGGCAAAAGCCTGAAAAGGAAATCGAAAGATGTGCAGAACCGGTTTGCCATGTTGCTGTCCATAATCGAAGAAACAGTTTCCGGTTTACGAATCATCAAAGGTTTCAACGCCATCTCCTATTTTAATCAAAAATTTAGAGCCGACAACCATGAATATCGCAGAAAACTGAACAATGTTTACCGCCGTCGCGATTCGTCTTCCCCTTTGAGTGAGTTCCTTTCTTCAATGGTGATCGTGATTGTACTTTGGTTTGGAGGCCAGATGGTACTGGCCAAAAAACCGCAGATACAGGCTGCCGATTTCATTACTTACATTGTGGTTTTCTCGCAGATCATTCCGCCATCAAAATCAATTACCCAGAGTTATTACAGCATTCAAAAGGGCATTGCTTCTGCAGAAAGAATTTTCGAAGTGCTGGATGCTCAGGAAGTGATCGAAGAAAAACCCGATGCCCTTGCCGTGAAGGACTTCAACAACGAGATTCTTTTTGACCATGTTCATTTCAAATATGAAAATGATTGGGTACTGAAGGATATTAATTTAAGCATCCCAAAAGGAAAGATCATTGCCATTGTGGGCGAATCGGGAGGCGGAAAATCGACCATCGTTGACTTGTTGCCGCGATTTTATGATGTTTCCAAAGGGCAAATTCTACTGGACGGTAAAGACATCAGGGATTATAAAATCAATGATCTCCGTGGTTTGATGGGTATTGTTTCCCAGGAAAGCGTGCTTTTCAATGATTCAGTGTTCAACAATATCGCCTTTGGTTTGACCGACGTAAGTGAAGAAGCCGTGATGGAAGCCGCCAAAATAGCCAATGCGCACGATTTTATCCTGAATATGGAAGAAGGTTATCAGACCAACATCGGCGACCGCGGCATGAAGCTTTCGGGAGGCCAGCGCCAGCGCATCAGCATTGCCCGTGCCGTGCTGGCAAATCCGGATATTCTCATACTTGATGAAGCTACTTCTTCACTGGATACGGAAGCGGAACAGCTTGTTCAGGATGCCCTTTCAAAAATCATGACCAACCGTACCACGTTGGTGATCGCCCACCGGCTTTCCACCATTCAGCATGCCGATGAGATTGTGGTTATTCAGAAAGGAAAAATTATCGAACGAGGAACCCATAGTGAACTGATGGCGAAAAAAGGCTTTTACAAAAAGCTACAGCAAATGCAATCTTTTGCTTAGGCCACAAAATTCAGAGCTAAAGGCTAAAGTTCAGAGTGAAAAGTGCTTCTCTAAACCTTCTTCAACATTTCTTTGTTATAGTTACTTGTCCTGTTCATTTCTTTGCTGTCTCCAAAGAAACGTCCATCTGATTTAAGAATAAGGATTAACGATTCAAGATTTGCGAACTTCAAAAATCATTGATGGAATCTATACTCTAACTGGTTTTCAGTTCATTTCTTTACCTGCCCGCCACCTAACCCCTAAAGGGGAAGTCCGCACGCATTTTGTCTAAAAACAGAAAGTCTTTTGAATATTTTTAATTCTTCCTGCCAAAGGCAGGTAAACATTTTTCATTCAAAAATCTCCGACTTCTGACTTCCCGCTCCCCCTACTTCAATGTCTTAGCCAAATTCTGATAATAGGTGGCTTTTTTGGGGTTGCTCAGGCGTCCATAAACATCACCGAGAAAAACAGCATTTTTGGCGGTGTGCTCCGAGGGAAACAGTATTTTAAAGTACTTTAAAGAACGTTCAAAATTATAGGTAATTACTTTGTAAGCCTTCAGCAAATGGGCATATTGCTGGCGGGTTTGTTTGGCTGTATACGCTTTGTTTTCAGCGCGGTAGGAGTTTTCTGCCAGCCAGAAATACTTCTTTGCCAGCCAGTCCAGCGCGGGAATATTTTTAGGCTGCACTTTCAGCAGGGCTTCCGCCAGTGTGTCGGCCACGTTGGCATTGTTCAGCCCCACATAAGCCTGGAGCAATCCCGACCGGTAAGCGATATTTCCTTGTGTGATTGCAGGAAGTTTTGGCCACAGGTTCAGCGCATCCTGCCAGTTTGTAGCTTCAATTTCCGTCATAAACAAGCGGTTGCGGTTGGCCACAATGTCTTTGTTATTGGGATATTTCTTCACATACGCGGTAAGCGCGTCTATCTCATCGGAAAGGTTATCGATTCTCCGGTAAATCTGTGCTAAATCGTTGTAAGTAGTGGCATTTTCAGAGACCGTGTAGCGGGCACCTTCCAGGTATTTTCGTGCCAAGTCGTATTTTGCCAGTTCCAGTGCGGCTACTCCCGCCTTGGTATAATACGGGCACTTGGCAGCTTTGTCTCTTTTCTCGTATTTGGCAATCTCTTTCGACCATATATTCAGCGCCAGCGCATAATTTCCCTGGTTGTAAGCAATCTGACCTTTGTCTTTTCTGGATCGTGCAAAGGTGGTTTGGGTAGAAAATGTAAGGGCCAGTATCAGTGTCAGCGTAAATTTCAATAATTTCATCTGTTTAAATTTATTCATACTCATTTCATGTCTCTTCTCAACTAAAAAGCGACAAAAGTATAATTTTTTTGTTTTGGGAGTCAGGTATGATTTCGGCGAAAAGATTATTTTTGTACAAAAATATAGAACATGGATTTAAGTAAAATATTGTCAATCTCAGGAAAACCAGGGCTCTACAAGTTGATCGGCGAAGCCAAAAGCAATCTGGTGGTGGAATCGTTAATAGATGGGAAAAGAGGTCCGGCCTTTCCTCACGAGCGCATCAGCTCACTCAAAGAAATCAGCATTTACGCCGCCAACGAAGATGTTCCTTTGGATGTGGTTTTCAAAAACCTGCATGAAATTCAGAACGGCGCCCCGGTGGAAAATGCCAAGAACATGGATTCCAACTCTCTAAAAGTACTTTTTGAAAAAGTCCTTCCCGATTACGACAAAGATGTGGTTTACACTTCGGATATGAAAAAAGTGTTTAGCTGGTACAATGCACTTTTAAGCAATAATCTGCTAGACTTTTTGGAGGAAGAGAAAGAAGAAGCAAAAGATGCCGGTGCCGAAGCCGAACCAACGGCTGAATAACTAAAATGTTCTACAAATCTATCATACGCCCGTTGTTGTTCCGGCTGAAGCCTGAACAGGTTCACTATTTAGTTGCTTCATTGCTGAAGATCGGTTTTGCCATTCCAGGTATTGCTCCGTTTGTCAGATCAATTACCACTGTAAAACATCCTGCGCTGCAAAAAAATTTGCTGGGGCTGAAGTTTAAAAATCCGGTGGGTGTTGCAGCTGGTTTTGATAAAGAAGCACGGCTGTACAAAGAGCTGGACATTTTGGGGTTCGGGTTTGTGGAAGTAGGAACCATCACGCCCAAAGGGCAGCCCGGGAATCCCAAACAGAGGCTGTTCCGCATTCCTGCCGACAATGGGCTGATCAACCGGATGGGATTTAACAACCAGGGTGTTGAAGCCGCAATCCAACGGTTAAAAAACAGGAAACCCGGTATGGTGGTGGGTGGAAACCTGGGAAAAAATACGCTGACATCCAACGAAACTGCCGTAGAAGATTACGTGACACTGTTTGAAAAGCTGTTCGATTACGTGAATTATTTCGTCATCAACGTGAGCTGTCCGAACATCAGCAATCTGCAGGAATTGCAGGACTCTGAAGCTTTGTTGGAAATTGCTTCAAGACTCCAGAAAATCAACAATGCCAAACCGCAACGGAAACCTATTTTAATCAAAGTCTCCCCCGATTTGAATTTCGGCCAGCTGGATGATGTAATTGAGATCATTGCCAGGACAAAAATCGACGGCGTAATTGCCGTGAATACCACTATCACCCGCATCCATTTAAAGACTCTTAAAAGCACCATTGAATCCATCGGACGCGGCGGACTGAGCGGGAAACCACTGAGCACAAGAGCCCTTGAAGTGGTTCGTTATCTCAAAGAAAAATCTAAAAATGCCTTCCCTGTGATTGGCGTCGGTGGTATCTTTACGCCTGATGATGCGTTGAAAATGCTGGATGCCGGAGCTGATCTTATTCAGGTTTATACGGGTTTTATTTATGAAGGTCCTTTCATTGCCCGAAGGATTAATAAGGCGATATTGAAGAGGACACTCTCCGTTTAAATATGAGATTGCCTGCCTGTTAAAGTTCGTCTATGAATGAACTCACTATAATATCTTGTTATGGTTTATAAACGCGTTGTCATGCTGAACAAAGTGAAGTATCTCTTTTACTACATTTTTTGAAATTCTTCCTCCGCTTCGCCCTGATCAGAATGACAGATTTTATTAGTATTGCAAATGTTCCAGCCTATTCATTTTTTTGATTTCTTTGACCCCCATTTTTAGGCTTTAAATAACTTCACCAAAAAATTTCTGAAAAAGATTTTTTAGAACATCCCTTTCACCAGTCCACCACTGTGTGAGATGGTTTGTCCTGTAACGTGTTGAGAATATGGAGACAATAACCATGTTGACAAAGAAGCCAGATCTTCAGGCCTTCCCATTGCCCCCACGGGGATTTCTTTTTCAAAAGCGCTTTTGGCTCCCTCAAATGAAATTCCTTCCAGTTCGCTTTTCTTTTTAAAAAGACGATCCATGGCTGCGGTACCGTGATATCCCGGAGCCATCACATTAACAGTAATTCCTTGTGATGCAACTTCTGCCGATAAAGATTTAGCAAAACCCATGATGGCTGCGCGCAATGCATTGCTTAGTATCAGGTTGGGAACAGGCTGTTTTACAGAAATACTCTCAAGAAATAGTATCCGGCCATAATGTTTTTTCTGCATCACGGGCAACAATTTGTAAATCAGGGCTATTTTCCATCGAACAATCGTCCGCCAGCCTTCATCCCATTGCTGCATATTGATCTCGCTGAAACCACCAGCAGGCGGTCCTCCGGCATTCACAAAAATACCCGAAAGCGTTTTGTCTTTATAATAATCTACAATTTGCTGATGGGTTTCATCGAGTGCCAGGTCAGCGGAAAGTATGTCTATTTGATTCGAAAATTCCTTTTGCAGTATTTCCAGTTTTTCAGACGTGCGGCTCACAGCCAACACTTTTGCACCTTCAGCTGCTAAAGAAAGTGATACTGCTTTTCCAAAACCACTTCCGGCACCCCCTACCAAAAAATATTGATCTTTGATTTTTAGGTCCATAGCATTGTAAATTAATCTAAACCAGCAGCAAGCACATCCACAATGTGTGCCACCTTAATAGGAAGTTTGTGTTTTTGAATGTACCCGTATTGATGCATCAGGCAGGATGAATCCGTGGAGACGATATATTCGGCGCCCGTATCCAGTGCATGCTGTACTTTTTGTTCTGCCATAGCTGTTGAAATGGGTTCAAATTTCACAGAAAAAGTCCCGCCAAAACCGCAACAGGTATGGGTTTCTTCCATTTCAATCAGCTCCAACCCTTTAACATTTCTAAGCAATATTCTTGGCTCATCTTTCAAATGATATTCTCTTAAAGCAGCACACGAATCGTGATAAGTAACTTTATGCTCGAAAACAGATCCGAAATCAGTTTTTTGGAGCACATTTACCAGAAAATCAGTTACCTCAAATATATTATCTTTCAATGCGTTATATTCCAAATGAGAAGCCGTATTATGAAATAATTCCTGATACGAATTTCTGACATAACCAATGCAGCTAGCTGAAGGACCAACCACTGGCCGATGATTAGAAAAATCATTTAAAAATTTGACACCCAGCTTCTTGGCTTCATCCCAAAAACCGCTGTTAAAAGCCATCTGTCCGCAGCAGGTTTGGTTGGGATTATAGTGAACTTTAACACCAGCTTTTTCCAAAACCTTAACCATATTAAAAGCGGTTTGGGGATATATCTGATCGATAAAACACGGGATAAACAAATCTACTTCTGTAATCTTCATCTGTTTAAATTTTTTATTTTATTGAAAATGAAGAAAATAAAAAATT
>CAZPPK010000006.1:0-20330 GCA_964588415.1 uncultured Lentimicrobiaceae bacterium | reverse complement strand
TAAAAAATTATTTTTCCTCAACCAGTTTAAAGCAACCGGTACTTTCAATATCTTTCCAGTAATTCGGATAAGATTTAACGACTACATCCGGATCTTCTATTTTCACTTCATCATAAAGCAAAGCCAACGGTGCCAGGCACATGGCAATTCGGTGATCTCCGTAACTTTCGAAAACTAAAGATTGTTCAATATTCTTTCCAGGGATCAATTCGTAGCCATTCCCTTTTTTCATGATCTGTGCACCAATCTTTCCCAGTTCATTCTGCATGCTTTCAATCCGGTCAGACTCTTTGATACGGAGATGTTCAATCCCGGTAAAATGCCCTTTAACACCCATAGCTGCGCAGGTGGTCATCACAGATGGGACAATGTCGGGGGCATCGGAAAAATCAAAATTAATTTTAGACGATACTTTTCCTGAATGGGTGAGTAACACTCCTGATTCCGAAAACTCAGTTTTAACACCCAGTTTTTCAAACACTTCTACTAAGAATCTGTCTCCCTGGCTACTTTTATATTTAAGTCCGGGCAATGAAACCCAGGTTCCCGGTTGAAATGCAACCATCTGATACCAGAAGGCTGCAGAACTCCAGTCCGCTTCTACTGTTAATTTCCTGACAAAATAATGACCGTGCTTAACCTGTATTTCATTGCCGTTGCGCTCTATTTCCACCAGAAATTCCTTCATCAGGCGCATGGTCATGTCAATGTATGAAGTCGATACGGGTTTGCCGATAAGCTTAATTTTCAATCCATTGGTGAAATGCGGTGCGACGAGCATCATGGCCGAAACAAACTGAGAGCTCGTCGAAGCGTTGATTTCCACAACATCTCCAGACAGTCTCTTACCGGTGATCATCAAGGGAGGAAAACCCTCATTTTCTGTATATTCTATTTGTGCACCCAAACTTCTCAATGCTTCAACTAAGTATGCCACAGGTCTTTGCCTCATTCGTTCGGAGCCCGTTACCAGCCACCTGCCGGACTTCTGTGATAGATAAGCAGTCAAAAAACGGAAAACAGTTCCTGCGTTGTGCGCGTCGATGACCATAGGGATCTTGGAGTCTGAACAAGTTGCGATAAAACTCAAATAAAGGCGCATCATGTAGGTATCGTCTGATTCTGACAGGTTATCAAAATGAACCAGCGCTTTTTCCAGAGAACGCATCACAAGCAAACGGTTACTAATACTTTTTGAGGCCGGTAAAACAATCTCCGACTGCAAAACAACATTCTTTTTCAGTACTCTGTACGCCTTCATAGTCAATATATTTTTATTTACTTAAATAAAATTCAAGACTTTGAACAAATAACGAATCATCAACCGGGATGTCAAAAACACTCTCCCCGCAACTTTTCAAAAGGCTATACCGCGAAAGGTTGCCCCTCACTTTTTTATCCTGTCTGGTTAACTGCAACAATTCATCAAAAACAGTGGAAGAAAACGAAAGTCTTTCAAAACTCCTGTCAATAACCTTAATAATTTTCTCCAGATCCTTGGTTGACAAACCCGTCAATTTATGTGAAATCCAGGATCCACAAATCATACCGGCAGCCACCGCCTCACCATGCGTTACCGGTTTACCGGTTTTTAGAAACCAGGTTTCCAAAGCATGTCCGGCAGTATGTCCAAAATTCAATATTTTTCTCAGGCCATTTTCCAGACCATCAGTTTCCACAACTTTAATTTTATCCTGAGCTGACTTTATAATAATCGCTTCCTGGTCATCCTTAATTTCCCTGTAAGAACGCATTCCGATCAGTTTCAGCAAGGATGCGTCCATGATAAATCCGTATTTTAGAACTTCTGCAAATCCCGATTTCCATTGCAAATTGTCAAGCGTCTCAAGAAAAACCGGGTCAACAACCACAGCTAATGGATTGCTAAAGACCCCTATATGATTTTTAAACTCCTGAAAATCAACCCCTGTCTTCCCACCAATTGCTGCATCAACCTGTCCTAGTAAAGTGGTTGGTATATTGATGAAAGGCATGCCACGCTTAAAAGTCGAAGCAGCAAATCCGCCCATATCGGTCACAACACCTCCGCCAAGGTTCAGTAGCAGACTATCGCGATTAGCACCCATTTCTGTCAGCTTTTCCCACACAAATGAAACCGTTTTCAATGTCTTATACTCTTCGCCGCAAGGCACTGAAATTGTTCGCGTTGCATCCAAACCACTGACGTTCTTCATCAAAATCGAGAAACAGTACTTTTCAGTGTTTTCATCCATAAATACAAACACCTTTGAAAAACCATCAATAAGTGTTTGAAGGCTTTCCAGAGAACCTTTCCCCATCCGATAAACAACAGGGGTAAAGCCAGATTTCTGATCTTTGGGCTGCATCTTGCAAAGGTAGAATTTTGAATGGGATTCAGATAATATTTTTTTAAAAACTTGTTTATGAAAGCTTTCTTTTAAAGATTTTTTTAAAAAAATCCAGAAATGATCTTGCAGTGTAATTATTAAATCTGAACTTTGCATAGGCCTGTTTATTTCATCATTTGTAAGCTAAAACCGGAAAAAATACGTTATGAATTCACTAAATCATGAACCCTGTTAATAAAATTCTATGGATTATTCAGATATCTACCGCCTTTTGCGAAGCAGTATCAGTTATGAACCTGATTTGATTGAAACGCCATCATCGGATGTTTACAATTTTACATTTGAATCAAAGGCAGCAGCAATGCTTACCGGTTCACTCAATTATCGATGTAAAGAACACCAGGCCAAGTTTACAGTTACGGAGCAGAGCCTTAAACCTGCCATTGAAGAGAATCTTCTCATGTTAAACAGCAAAGACATTCAGATTATTGAAAATAAGCGTTTTCGTTACCATATTTTCGTTCCGAAAGGAAAAACCAAGATGAATGGGGTGATCATGATGTTTCATGGTTTTAATGAGAAAACATGGGATAAATATCTTCCCTGGGCAGAAAGCCTGGTACAAAAAACAGGCAAAGCCATCCTGCTGTTTCCCTTAGCTTTTCACATGAACCGGGCACCGCTTTTATGGAGTAACCGCTATGAAATGTACGAGCTAAGTAAAAAAAGAATTTCATCCTTTACCGGAATCCAGCATTCGACCTTTTCCAATGTCGCCATCAGTATTCATCTTCAGTCGAGGCCGGAGCGTTTTATCTGGTCAGGACTACAGACATATTTTGATTTGATTCAGCTTGTTGAACAAATTAAAGCAGACCATCATCCATTGTTTGAAAAGGAAAGCACGATCGATTTCTTTGCATATTCCATCGGGGGGTTGCTTGCCAAGACGCTGCTTATGGCAAACAGAAAAAATTATTTCTCAGATTCAAAACTCTGCTTATTTTGCAGCGGAGCGGCTTTCAACAGGATTCAGACAACGTCAAAGTTTATTATCGACAGTGAAGGCAGTATAGCTTTGTATTCATTTTTGATTGAACACATGGATTATTTCTTAAAAACCGACCCCCGGTTGGCCCACTACATCAGCGATGAACATCCCGAAGGAATGGCACTACAGAGTCTTCTTAATTATCACAAAATGGCTGAATACAGAGAAGAAAAACTGAACCAATTGAGTGGCAGGATCACTGCATTCGGATTGAGAAAAGACATGGTCTTTCCCTATTACGAAATCAAAAATACTTTACATGGTCTTGATGGGAACATCCCTATTAAAGTGAATATTCTTGATTATCCATTTCATTACATTCATGAAGATCCGTTTCCGGTAAACAAAAAATACAAAGACGCTGTCACTGAAGCCTTTGAACATACTTTTGAGCTTATGGGGGAGTTTTTGAAGGATTAAAACAATGGTCAGACGATGGGCAGGCAATTGTCAAATGGCATTTCTTTAAGAAAGGTCGGAAGGGGAAACGTTTTCCAAAGTTTGCGACACTTTTTATTGCATTCCTTTTTACATTTACCGGTAGTTTTTTCTTTAGTTCCAAGAACTTTGGGAAACGTCTCCTTACCCCCGAGAAAAGATTGACGATTTGAGAAAGGCTTGGACAGTCTCCATTCTTCACTCCTTTCGCCTACCAACCCTTCAACCTTCCAACCTTCTTACCGCAATAAAATAGGAATACCTTCTGTAATACAAATAAGGGCTGCCCAAAATTTGCTTTGAGGTAACCCATTTTTATTGAAGATATTTTTCATCAGGCTTTTACTACTTCACTCACAAGTTTGGCAGCTTCGGCCAACTGGATTGCTGAGAGCACTTTTAATCCAGATTTATCGATCAGTTCTTTGCCTTCTTCAGCATTGGTTCCCTGAAGTCTCACAATAATGGGAATGTCAATTTCACCAATATTTTTATAAGCATCTACAATACCCTGGGCTACGCGATCGCAACGAACAATCCCGCCAAAAATATTGACCAGAATTGCTTTTACACTCGGGTCTTTCAAAATAATCCTGAAAGCCTGCTCTACCCTTTTTGCATCTGCAGTTCCTCCTACATCAAGGAAGTTTGCCGGATCACCGCCAGACATTTTGATTATATCCATGGTTGCCATGGCCAGACCGGCGCCGTTTACCATACAGCCGACGTTACCATCCAGTTTCACAAAATTCAAATCATAACGGCTGGCTTCCACTTCGGTTGGTTCCTCTTCCAAAATATCACGCATCTGGGCAATATCTTTATGACGGAACAATGAGTTGTTATCAATAACCACTTTAGCATCAGCGGCATAGATCTTTCCATCAGCAGCCTTAATAACCGGGTTAATTTCAAAAAGGCTGGCATCCGAACCTACATAAGCACTAAATAAAACTGTTACGAAGGTTACCATTTCTTTAAATGCAACACCACTTAAGCCCAGGTTAAAAGCAATTCTTCTGGCCTGAAATCCCTGCAGACCCACTTTCGGATCAACGATCTCCGTGAAGATCTGATCAGGTGTTTCTGCTGCCACCGCTTCAATGTTCATGCCGCCACGGGGTGAATACATCACCATGTTTTTTCCATCGTTACGGTTCAGCAACATGCTCATATAATACTCTTCCACTTTTTCGGGGCCGGGATAATAAATATTTTCTTCAATCAAAACTTTTCGAACCAGTTTGCCCTCTTTCTTGGTTTGCGGAGTAACCAGATGCATTCCAATGATTTGATCGGCATAAGTTTTTACTTCGTCCAGGGATTTCGCAATCTTAACCCCGCCGCCTTTTCCACGGCCTCCGGCATGCACTTGTGCTTTCACAGCCCATTTATCCGAGTTGGTATGTTTTTGAATGTTTTTGGCAGCTTCAACAGCCTCATCCGGGGATGTGGCGATAACTCCGTAGGGTACACACACTCCATAACCTCTCAGAATTGTCTTTCCCTGATATTCGTGTAAGTTCATAAGTTAATACTTTTTATACAATCATTAATGAAAGTCCAAAAATAAAACTTTTATCACTTTAATCCTTGTTAGAAAACCTTAAAATTTCAGGAATTTTGAATTTAGAATGGTTTTTAAATAGTTGGCGTTTGAGAAACTAAAAGCCTATTGGTTTCTAAGAATCTCGCGATAGCGATTTCCATTGGCAGGGTCAATAAAGCTAAGTGTAGCAACCATTTGGTTTTTCTCGTTTTCAGGTGCCTTTGAGAACATTTTAATCAGTTCATCGCGTTTTGCGTCCACAATAAGTTGTAAATCATACAAACCCGGGCGTTTTTCGTAAACTTGTTTCAAATCCTGCAAAGAAGCCAGAACGGCTTTACGACCGGCTTCAGCATCTCCGGCCATAACGTCCAGTCCCTGACGGTGGTATTGATACAAAAACTGGCGTAAGGGTTCATAAGCTTTATTCATAATCTGTTCTACAAAATGGTAACGATTCTTAGGACTTTCAACTGACTGCCAGCCAAGTTTATTAGAATTTTGCGCAGACTGCACTATACCCATCGCTTTTTGGTAAAAGGGGGTTCCCCCATCAGGAGAAAAAGTATCAAAATCAACGCCGAGGATCATGTAAGCATAATACGCCAGCAAGGATGTAAGATTATTGGAGTAGCTGTTCTCGACAAAATTCATGCTTTGGGAAGGAGTGTAATGAAACTTCACATTTTTGTCGATCATGTTCAGCACCGGAGAATGATAATCCGAATGAAAGACCGGACGCTCCATAATAATATTAAAGGTTCCTGTAAATTGGTCAGAACCAACAATTTGCTGAATATTAAACAACAAAGTGCATTCAATACGTTCCTGTGGCTTAAAATTGTAATTTGTCCATTTCCGGTTATTAAGAAACTCGGTCATGGCGGTTTTTAAGGAAGTTACAACACTGGGATCGTAATTCTGAACTTGTTGTGTGTTGAATTCAACTTTGAAATGAAATTCCTGCGCGATAGCAATATGTCCCAAAAAGAGGAAAACGATGATCAGTCCCAGAGATTTCATGACCATTCCTCCAGCAAATTTTCTATTTCAGAAAGAATATCTAAAGCAACAGATTCTTTTGTCTTTAAAGGAAAAGTATTTGACGTGCCGTCCTTTTTCAGCACCGTTATTTTATTGGTATCGACACCAAAACCGGCTCCCTGGTCCTTCAATGAATTTAAAACAATCATATCCAGGTTTTTGTGTTCCAGCTTTTTCCTAGCATTGACCAGTTCATCGTCTGTTTCAAGTGCGAAACCAACAAGAAGCTGGTTGTCTTTCTTTACTTTTCCTAAACTTGCAAGAATATCAGGTGTCGCTCTGAGCTCAATCTTTTCAATTCCCTTTTCTTTCTTGATCTTTTCAGTGGCAACGTTGACAGGAGTAAAATCTGCAACTGCAGCCGCCATTATGGCTATGTGGACTTCTTCAAACACATCTGTACAAGCTTTATACATTTCTTCAGCCGTATTTACCAGAACCACATGAATTCCTGGGAAATCCGTTTCTAAAGAAACTGGTCCTAAAACCAGCTCAACGTCCGCACCTTTCTGTGAAAAGGCTTTGGCCAACGCTAATCCCATTTTGCCGGAGCTACGGTTACCAATAAACCTTACCGGGTCAATAGGCTCATAAGTCGGACCTGCACTGATCAGGACTTTCTTTCCTTTGAAAGTTAGCTCTTGTTCAAAAAAAAAAATCCAATTCAGCCAGAAGCTCTTCAGGCTCTTTCAATCTTCCCAGTCCGGTGAGTCCGCTGGCCAACTCACCGGAAGCAGGTTCAATATAATGATAACCAATACTTTGAAGCTTTTTGATATTTTCAGTGGTTGTTGGATGCTGAAACATATCAAAGTCCATGGAAGGTGTAAAGAAAATGGGACAACGTGCTGAAAGCACCAAAGTCATCAGTAAATTATCGGCTATTCCCACTGCCATTTTTGCCATGGAATTGGCTGTTAATGGGGCAATGATCATTGCATCTGCCCACAATCCCAAATCTACATGACTGTTCCAGGTACCATCTTTTTTTTCGAAAAAATCAGAAAGGACAGGTCTGCCGGAAACGGTAGCTAATGTCAATGGTGTAACAAATTCCTGTGCGAAGCGGGTCAAAACAACCTGCACTTCAGCACCTTCTCTTTTTAATAAACGAACCAGTAAAGGAATTTTATAAGCTGCAATGCCACCTGTAATACCAACAATTATTTTCTTTCCTTTAAGCATGGGATGTGTTTAAAACACAAAGATAAGCTTCTTTTAGAAATCTGTGGCGATTTCTTTGTGGGGGTTACGCATGTAAACGTTACCGTTCAAAAATTCATGTACGGCCAGTAAAGAAGGCTTAGGAAGTTTCTCGTAGAATTTAGCAATTTCAATTTGTTCGCGGTTCTCGAAGATTTCCTCCAAGTTATCACTGGTTGTTGTGAAATCGGCAATTTTCTGATCTAGTTCCTGTTTTAGTTCCGACTCTACCTGATTTGCCCTTTTAGACAATACAACTAAAGTTTCGTAAATGTTGCCCGTTTGTTCGTAAAATTTGTCTTTCTGGCGTGTTACAGCCACAGTGTCAGTTTTGATTTTCTTATAATCCATTTTAGTATGATTTATAAATATTTCATAGCCTTTTCACTCAACGGCTTTAATTCCTTTAAATAATTACTTTTAGGGTACAAGTATAATAAGTTATTATAAGCTTCCACCATTTTTTCAAATCGATCTTTTTGTTTTTGCACAATACTGTTAGCGGCATACACATAATAAGTCTTAGCAATATAGTAAAGATAAAGCTCTTTCCTTATTGAATTCGGATAATCGTTCAACAAATCCTGAAAAGATGTAATAGCAGCCTGAAAACTTCCCATTTTGTAATAAAGCAAGGCGATGTTATAGGCTTTTTGTTCTAACTTCGAATGCAGATCTTTCATTAATTCTTTTACCTTTTCAACCTTGGAACTATTGGGAAAGTGATCAATAAACGACTGCAAATCAGCCAATGCCGTATAGGTAATTGTTTGATCAAGCTCTGCCCGGGGAGACCGCAAAAAAGAGCAATATGCTTGCAAATAAGCAGCATCTTCAACTTCACCCCCTTTAGGATACATTTGCTGGTATTGTTTGAAATAATAACCAGCCAACTGATAATCTTTAATCTGGAAATAGCTATTTGCAGTGTAATAAGTTAATTTTTCCCCCTTCTTTGTTCCCTGATAAAATGAACGAACTAAGTCGAAAAACTCCAAAGCCTTTTTAAAGTTACCACTTTGGTATAAATCTATACCGGTATTGTATTTCAGTGTATTCTCCGGACTCTTTAAAATCTTCGAATAATTTTTACAGCCGGAAATTGTTAGGACAAACCCAGCCACAATCAGCAATAAAAAAGCCTTTTTTAGCATGGCGCAAAATTATAATAAATTATCAAACGACAAAACGAAAATAATTAGAGGATAGTACGTCACTCACAATATTTTTCATCCCGTTATTTACCGTTCTGAAAGACTAGCCGGCAAAAGTCAGAATTTTTTTGACGGCCAATGCTTACAGCTAAGAATAATTGCAGATTATTTAAGAAACTCAAATGGTACAATTTGCCGAAAAAATTGTTATCTTTGGGATTGGCCTTAATTTTAGCGTTCTTTAACAGGAAGTTAAATTAGATCTTCGCTATTTTGCATTTCCAGAACTGTTTAATTCTCATTTTATTTTCGAGAAAAATTAAAAGAAAGGAAGAAACGATATGCACGTACAAACTTCCAATCAGGAAAGGCTCAATTTAGGTTTTAACAATTTCACCTGCAATTGGGGAGTTTATTTCTGCGAGCTTTATGAAACCGAAGTAGAAAGAGATAAAATTATCCTGGGGTTTCTTCATGCTGGCGATTTAGCCGGAGATTTACAACTTTACTGCCCTGTTGAACGAAACAAAGAAAACTTTGTAGATGAATATCACAGGCATTATCCTAAATGCCATGGCCATGCTGAAGATGAGAAAAAATTCGATATAATGAGTGCAAGGGAGCTTTACTATCCTGACAGAAAATTCTCGCCAAAGGTTATGGATATAGGGCTGAATGCATTAATGAATTTGATAAATGGATAAGCAGAACGATCTTTTCCTAATGATGTTTACACTCTCGCAAATGAACGACGATGTAAAAATCATTAGGCTTTTCTGTGAAAGCTTAAACGAATTGTTTAAACCTTATAAGTTCAAATTTTCAGCAGAAAAAAACATTAAACTAGTCTATTCCGAAGAAATCAATGCACGAGATATTTCATACGGTTACCTAACATCCAAAGAAACTCCATCAAAAGAAGTTGTTGTGCAAGTACAGAATGCCGTGCAAATGCTTGCAGTGATCCTGGACAGACTAAGAACAGAAAATAAACTGGAAAGCAGAGCCAGGTCATTTGAATCCATAGCCAAGAAAAGACTGGACGCGATCAAAGCCAATGCAGTGGAGCTTGAAAATTCCAGGAAGAAATCATTAAACCTGATAGAGAATCTAAAAGCAGAAATTGCCGTGCGGGGGAAAATCGAAGATGATCTGCGTGAAAGCGAAGAGAAGTATCATGCCATTTTCTTCAATAACAGGACTGTAATGATGTTAATTGATGCCGAAAGCGGTAAAATCTTTGAATCCAATCCCGCCGCAACAGCTTTTTATGGATGGTCGCCGGAAGAATTCAAAAACATGTCTATATTTGACATCAACACATTACCGAAAAATGACGTCCTTCAAAAAATATCACTAGCCAAGCATAAGGACAAGAATTTCTTTCATTTTAGTCATAAACTTAAAGATGGCACTTTCAAAGAAGTAGATGTTTACTCCTGGCCTATTTCTATTAATAAAGAAGCTTTTCTGTTTTCAATAATTCTCGACACTACGCGACAGGTTACCGCTGAAAGAAAACTAGAAGAAAATGAAAGACGTTTTCGATCCATTGTCGAAAATTCGTTTGAAGGTATAGGCCTTATTGATGACCATTTTACATTTACTTACGCCAACGAAAATTTATCCATTCTTTTCGGCTATCTTGTTGAAGAAATCGTCGGCTCCGAGTTTATGAATTATTTTGCAATCGAAAGCCGTGAACTCGTTAAAGACCGCCATATTCGCCGTAAAAGAGGAGAGCAAGTGCCTTCAAGGTATGAAGTTATTCTTCTCCGGAAAAATGGGGAAAAAGTCTTTGCTGAGATTTCTGCATCCACTTTCAAAAGCTCAGAAGGGACGACACAAATTATGGTGCAGTTTATTGATATAACAGAGCGGAAGAAAGCAGAAAAGAAGCTAAAGGAAGAACATGACCGGACCATCGATATCCTTGAAAATATGAACGACGCCTTTGTGTCACTTGACAGGAACTGGCGTTTCACGTACATAAACAAAAAAGCCGGGAAAATCTTCGCCCAAAATCCAAAAGATATAATCGGTAAAAATATCTGGGAAGAATTTCCGGAAGGTGTCGGACAACCTTTTCATCGAAATTACAAGAAAGCAATGAATGAGAAGGTTTTTATCCGGATGGAAGAATATTATCTGCCTTTTGATAAATGGTTTGAAAATAGGATTAATCCAACAGAAAAGGGAATAGCCATCTTTTTTACTGATATTACCGAACGCAAAAAAGCTGAAGAAACGATTAAAAGAGAGCGTGACCAGGCACAAAAGTATCTTGATATTGCAGGAGTAATGCTTGCCATGGTGAACGCTGAAGGGGAAATTACACTCATGAATAATAAAGGTTGCGAAATTCTTGGTTATGATGATGCAACCCAACTGTTGGGGAAAAATTGGTTTAAAACCTGTATTCCCAAGTCGGCTCGGCATGAAGTCAGGGCAGTAATTGGCAGTCTGATGGCGGGAATCCTTGAGCCGATAGAGTATTACGAAAATCCGGTAATGAACAAATCCGGGGAAGAACGCATAATTGCCTTTCACAATACCATTTTTCGCGACCCGAAAGGCCAGATTACCGGCGTTTTGTTTTCTGGGGAGGATATTACGAAAAGCAGGCAAAAAGAAGAAGAATTAATAGAGAGCGAAGACAAGTTCCGATCCATTTCTGAATACTCCCATTCCGGAATTTGTCTTATCAACGATCAATCCAAATTTGTTTATGTTAACCTGAAGTTTGCTGAAATAACCGGTTATAACATGTCCGAATTGGTCAACCAGGAATTTAGCATGGTCTTGGATGAAAGGAGCAAATCGCTGGTAGAAGAAAGATTTCATAACAGACGAAAGGGTGAACCAGTTCAGTCGGATTACGAGATCCTTATTTTACGCAAAGATTTAATTGTCAGGACTATGGAGCTTCATGTTGCACTTATACAAAGAGCTGATGGTTCAGTTAACACGGTCGCACAAATTCTGGACATCACGGAACGAAAACAAGCTGAAGAAGAAATTAAAGAAAGTGCAGCCCGTTACAAGGCATTGATTTCAGTTTCAAATACCGGGGCATGGGAATATCATCTGAGTACTGATTTTTTATGGTGCAGCCCCGAGTATTTTTCTATGCTGGGACGTGATATCAACGAATTTGACCTTTCAGGAAAGAGCAATTTAAAAGAAACGTGGATTGATTTATTACATCCTGAAGACAGGGCACGTGCGAGCCAACGTTTTGCCGAATATCTCAAAAACGGATCTGTTGGAATGTACGAAAACTATTTTCGTCTGCAACATAAAGACGGGCATTGGGTTTGGATATTATCTCGTGGGCGTACCTTACGCGATGGAAATGGAAACATCACTGATCTTACCAATGGAACACATATTGATATTTCAGGACAAAAATTGGCCGAAGAAGAAATTAAAAAGCTAAATGCAGAGCTTGAAAAAAGGGTAATAGAAAGGACAGCAGAGCTTGAAAAAGCCAATCAGGAACTTGAAGAATTAAACGATGTTTTTGTGGGTCGTGAGATGCGGATTATTGAACTCAAGGAGGAAATTGAGCGTCTTAAAAATAAACATAGAGAAAAGTAAATTAAGTTATTATAAGACAAATAAATCTACCAGTATTTTATATAATTATGATTACGGAAATGAAAAAATTCGTCTTTGCCATAATAACAATATTCATCCTGTTGGTCCCGGGTTTCTCATTTTCTCAAATACCAGTGTCCGATACTGTTGTTTATGGTGGTGATGAGGCTTTTCCTCCTTACGAATTTATCAACAAAGACGGGAAAGCCGTAGGATTCAATATCGATCTCATAAAAGCTATCGGGAAAAAAATGGGATTTGCAGTTAAAATTAAGTTGGGCCCGTGGAATAAAATTCTTAAAGACTTAGAAAGTAATAATGGGGTGGAGATTACAGATATGTACTACTCTGAAAAGAGAACACATATTTTTGATTTTGCCAGCCCTATCGATGTGAGCTATTATGAATTGTATTTAAAAAAGGATGAAAATAAATTCTCAACGCTGAAAGATTTGAATGGGAAAAAAGTTGCTATTGAAGAAAGTTCTGTTCTGGACGAATATCTTACAGATCATTATCCAGAAATAAAACTCCTCCGGGTCTCAAGCGAATTAGCAGCTTTAGAAGCTCTTTCCAAAGGAGAATGCTATGCGGCATTTACTTCTAACATTATTAATTATAAGATGATCAGAACACTTCATTTTAATAACATAATGAAACTTCACAAACCGTTTTTACCACGCCTCTATTCTTTTGCTGTTAAAAAGGGCGATAATCATTTACTTCGTTTAGTCGATGTTGGTTTATTACATACCCAGAAAGACGGGACATTTCACGAATTACATGAAAAATGGATCATCAACAGTGAAAAATCATGGTTTATAAAAAATCTTTACTGGATACTGTTAATTACTGCATTAACAATCATCTGGTTTATCATTTGGATCATTTTATTACGTTTTACAGTCAATAAAAAGACCAAAGAACTCAAATTTGCCAACTTACGGTTAAGCCTGATCGCCAGATTCAAGACAATCCGTATCGACAAGCTTTCAGCTCAGGAACAAGTTTCTGAACTTCTTAAACACATCAGGAAAACCTTTCAATCAGACGCCTGCATCATCCGGGTACTAAATGGTGATCAACTTGAACTTTTTGGGAGCGTCGGGGTAAAAGATGAAAACCTTGTAAAATCTTTCCCGGCAAACGTTGGTTTTGGGAAAGAGGTTATTGAGTCCAAAAAAGCTATTGGATTCACAAACGCAGCGAAAGAGAAATCTCACCTTAACGTAAAAAAAGAATTTCCTAATGTGTATTCGTTTACATCTTATGCCGGAGCGCCTTTGATTTTCGAAGGTAAAGTTATCGGGATCATTGGTGTTTATTCGAGTAAAAAGAAACGCGAATTTTCTTCCCTGGAACTGGAGCATTTCCAAATCGTTGCCGACCAGTTGGCGGTTTCTTTTGAAAACGCAAGGCTATTCGAGCAAAATGAAAAACAAAAAGAAATTCTTGTTAAACAAATCGTTTCCCGCAAAGCAGCAGAGGATGAACTTCAGAAATCATTTCAAACGGCCAATACACTTTATGAAATCACAAAGGAGTTAAGCATTTCATTAGACCTTGGAAAGGTTGGCCAGCATATTTTAAAATCGCTTGAAAAACTGCTAAAATGGCAACGGGGCTCTATTTGGCTAATGGATGAAACCAACGATAAAATGGATCTTATTGCACATGCTGATATGGGCTTAAAAGGTGCCGAGCTTGAAAAGGAGCTTAAAAGATTGAAAAAGATCATTAAAAAACCGGGAGAAGGAATTATTGGATGGGTAGCTTTGAATGGGAAAAATATTCGTTTGGGTAACATAAAAGATGATAAAAGATACCGGGAGACCGATCCCAGAGTCATCTCTAAATTATGTGTGCCCATCATCTTAAGCGGAAGATCAATCGGCTGTATTAATGTGGAAAGCTTTGAAGAAAATGCTTTTTCTGAAGAAGACGAAAAACTGCTCACCACGCTTGCCAACCTTTCATCTTCATCTCTTCAGAACGCACAGTTATTCCAAAGACTGAATCTCGAATTGGAAGAATTAACAAAAGCCGAAAAAGAAATTGAAAACTTGAACAAAAATCTGGAATTCAGAGTAGCCCAACGTACTGAACAACTTCAGACAGCAAATAAAGAGATGGAATCGTTTATTTATTCCATTTCCCACGACTTACGGGCACCACTTCGTTCCATCATGGGATTTTCAGAGATTATTTCCAAAAGGCATGAAAAAAGTCTGAATGAAGAAGGACAAGAGTATTTTGGCTATATTAAAGAAGCCGCTAAAAATATGTCGAATTTAATTGAAGATCTTTTGAGGTTTTCACGACTCGGTAAAAATGCAAACCTAAAAACACCGATCAATCTTGATGATGTCATGAAAATAGTTTTGCACAACCTAAACCAGGATATTAAGGATAACCATGCAAAAATTATTCTTTCGGGAAAAATGCCAACAATAAAAGGCGACAGAGCCTTGTTTGGACAAATTTTCTCTAATCTAATTCAAAATGCCATAAAGTATCACCGAACCGGTATTGATCCTGAAATATTACTCACTGTAAATGAAAACAAAAAAAATGTAATATTTAAAGTAAGTGACAATGGGCAGGGAATTCCGAAAGAATATTTTGAAAAAATATTTAACCTGTTTCAACAGCTTCATTCCAGTGATGACTATTCAGGAACGGGAATTGGCCTGGCTATTGTAAAAAAAGCAGTAAACTCACTCGGCGGAAGTGTCTCAGTTGAATCGAAAATTGGCGTTGGTAGTACTTTTAGCGTAACAATACCCATAAAGGATAACTAAATGAGGTTGAGTATTTACGTAAAATTATATACCTTAAATATCTGGACTTAATCGCGCCTTCTTTCCATTTGAGAAAAAAATACCCTTCAAAAATCAATATTGAATAATTTCACTATCTTTACCCTTATCAATAACAAATCCAATGGAATTACAACTCCAATAAACTCAAAAAAAATGACCCTTGCAAAAACGGCACAAATCTTACTGGTGGATGATAACAAAATGGATATTGCATTAACTCTTGATGCTTTTCGTCAAGAACCCATTTCTAACGAAGTCTATGTGACGCATAACGGGAAAGAAGCGCTTCAATATCTTTTTGGCGAAGATAAATATGCTGACCGTGAATCTTTCCCGTTGCCAGACATCGTATTGCTGGATTTAAAAATGCCGGGAATTGATGGTTTTGAAGTATTGAAAAGGGTTAAAAACACTCATGAAATAAAACGGATTCCAGTAATTATTCTGACATCATCAAGAGAAGACGGAGATCGTGCTATGGTTTACGACTTTGGGGCTAACAGTTATCTTGTGAAACCCGTTTCTTTCGACGGCTTTTTGGATATCATCAAGAAAGTGACCGAATATTGGATTACACTCAATGTTGAGCCTCCACATAATTTCGTTTTAAGCGAGTAACTTTTGTATAATTTTGCCATCGAAAAAATAGATGATTACAAAATTGTAATAAATATAAAGGCTGAATTCCAGTACCTTACATCGATTTATCAAAGTAAAGATACTAAAAGTATTCCTTTATCAGATGGATTTTTAATTGAAAATTAAATGACAAAAGATAAAATTAAGGTTCTATATATTGATGACAATCCTGGTGACAGAGCACTAGTAATGGATTCTTTAGAAAAGGAACATGAGGGAATCTCTTTAACCCTTGCAAAATCGAAACAGGAATTCGAACAATTGATAACAGAGAATGTTTTCGATCTTGTTCTGACAGACTTTAACATTGCAGGATTTGAAGGCCTTCAGGTTTTGGGGACAGTGAAGTCTCTTTCTCCAGATACTCCTGTTATTATAGTTACCGGAACCGGCTCTGAAGAAGTTGCTGTGGAAGCCCTGAAACAGGGAGCGGCTGACTATATCATCAAAAGTATACAACATATTGCCCGGTTGCCAAATACCATCAATACTGTTCTGGAGAAAGAACGCATTGAAGAAGAACAGAAAAAGGATAGGAAAAAGTTGATCAAATTGAACAGAGTTTATGCCTTAATCAGTCAGATTAACCAATTGATCGTCAGAATCCGTGACAAGGACCAACTTTTTCGTAATTCCTGTGATATTGCCATTGAACATGGTAAATTCCAGATGGCTTGGATAGGGCTTGCTGATGAAACTTCGGAATTGATTAGACCTTACTGCTGGTCGGGCCGGGAAGAAGGTTATCTTTCAAAAATTACCATTAAAACGTCCAAGGATTCGCCGGAGGGAAAAGGTCCTACCGGAACGGCTTTTCGTGAAGGAAAGTACTTAGTTTGCAATGATATTGAACACGATCCGATTATGGAGCCATGGAGAAATGAAGCCCTTAAAAGAGATTACTGCTCTTCCATTGCTCTTCCCATCAAACTTGAAAATAAGATTATAGGAATTTTTACCCTTTATACCCGTGAGCCTGGTTTTTTTGACGATCAGGAAATCAGATCGTTAAAAGAAGCAGCTAGCGACATTTCTTATGCACTAGATACCATCAAGGCCGATGAAATCAGACGAAAAACAGAAGAAGAACTGGTTAAAATGAACCGCGTTTTTGCTGTGGTAAGCCAAATCAATCAACTTATCGTAAGAATCCAAGATCGTGATAAACTTTTCCGGGGGGCTTGTGATATTGCCATAAAATTCGGGAAATTCAGGATGGCATGGATCGGACTGATTGATGAAGGTTTCAAAATAATTGCCCCATATTGCTGGTCAGGTTATGAAGAAGGATACCTCTCAAAAATAAAAATTATCAGCACGGAAAATTTACATAGAGGCAAAGGCCCAACCGGAAAGGCCTTCCGCACAGGTAATTCCGTAGTGTGCAATGACATAGAAAATAATCCTGATTTTAAGCCCTGGAGGAATGAAGCACTTAAACGTGGCTACCATTCAAGTATAGGGCTTCCCATAAAACTGGATCAAAAGGTTATAGGAACGTTTAACATCTATGCTCACGAACCCGAATTTTTTGACGCTCGTGAAATCAAGATGCTGAGAGAGGTTGTGGCTGATTTATCATTCGCTCTGGATACATTTCAGGTTGAACAAGAACGCAATAAAATTGAAAAAGAGCTGAAAGAAAGCGAAGACCGTTACAGGGATTTGTTCGAAAATAGCAATGATCTTGTTTGCCTCCACGATCTTGATGGGAAGCTATTGATGGTTAATGCAGCTTCCGCTGAAATTACCGGCTACTCGCAAGACGAACTATTAAATATGAATTTACATGATTTGATCCTCCCGGAATACAAACCATTATTCGACGGGTATTTGTCCGAGATTGAAAAAAAAGGAAGAGCCGAGGGTATTATGTCTATTCTTACAAAAACCGGGGAAAATCGCTTTTGGGTTTTCAACAACTCACTTCGTACTAAAGGTGTTGAAAAACCCATGGTCAGAGGAATAGTAAGGGACATCACCGGACAAAGAATTGCAGAAAGTAAATTAAGAGCCCAAAAAGATGAGCTACAAAAATTTTTCGATGAAGACATTTCCGGAGATATCATTATAGAACCTTCGGGGAAAATTTTAAAGTGTAACAAGACTTTTTTGAAAATGTTTGGGTTCAACTCTGAGAAAGAAGCGCTCCAATACCCGGCGGGGAAATTATTTCTATCGCCTACTACCAGAAAATCTTTTATTGAATTGGTGAAAAAGAATAAAAAGCGCGAATTTCTGGAAAATGAGTATGTCACTTTGGATGGCAGGCATATTTCTGTGCTGGAAAATGCCATCGGTATTTTTAATAATGAAGGCGAACTTATTAAAATTAGGAGTTATATTGTGGATATTACGCCGAGGGTGAAAGCTATTGCGGAAATTAGAAAACTTTCAAGAGCTATTGAACAAAGCCCTGAAACAATAATCATTACGGACAAAGGAGGGAAAATAGAATATGTAGACCCGACGTTTACGAATGTTACCGGCTACACCCTTGATGAGGTTGTAGGGCAAACCCCGAAAATCCTGAGTACGCATGAAAAATCAAAAGATGAATACAAAATGCTGTGGGATACCATTATTTCCGGCAACATATGGCGAGGTGAATTTCACAACAAGAAAAAGAACGGGGAACTTTATTGGGAACAGGCATCCATCTCTCCCATCATTAATGAAAAAGGAGAAATAACACACTTCGTTGCAGTAAAAGAAGATATCACTGAAAGAAAAGCAAAAGATATTGAGCTGAAGATGGCCCTGGAAAAGGCTCAGGAGTCCGATCGTCTGAAGTCCGCTTTCCTGGCAAATATGAGTCATGAAATCAGAACCCCAATGAACGGCATCATAGGTTTTGCCGAATTACTGAAAGAACCGATGCTCAGTGGTAAAACTCAGCAAGAATACATCAGGATCATCGAAAAGAGTGCCGACCGGATGTTGAACATCATCACCGACATCATAAATATTTCAAAAATTGAAGCTGGTCAAATGGATGTGCACGTTTCAAATGCAAGCATCAATGAAGAAATTGACTTTCTTTACTCATTTTTCGGATCTGAAATCGATCAAAAAGGGCTCAAATTAAGTTGTCACAAGCCGTTGTCCGATGCTGCTTCGGTCATTAAAACTGATCCGGAAAAAGTTTTCGGTGCAATGACCAATCTCATTAAAAATGCCATTAAATTTACTTCTGAAGGTTCTATTGAGTTTGGTTATGAGAAAAAGGGAGATTTTCTTGAATTTTTTGTAAAAGACACCGGCATAGGAATCGCAGATAAGAATAAAGACATTGTATTTGAAAGGTTCAGACAGGGTAGCGAATCTCTTACAAGGAACTATGAAGGTGCTGGACTGGGTTTGTCAATATCAAAGGCCTACGTTGAATTACTGGGCGGTAAGATGTGGTTTGAAAGCAGGTGCGGTACGATGCCCGGGGAACATGGCACTGATTTTTATTTTACAATACCTTATCCACCACTATTGACCAAACGAGTCGAAAATAAAGATGCAAAGAGTGTTACTTCTGAAAAATCTCACGAGAAAAAACTAAAAATACTCATTGCTGAAGACGACGAAGTTTCGGAAATACTCCTGAAATATATTCTGGAACCCTTTGTCAAAGAAATTCTGAATGTTTTCAACGGAGAGGAAGCCGTGGAAACCTGCAAACAAAACCCGGATATTGATATGGTTTTGATGGATATCAGGATGCCGCAAATGAATGGTTATGACGCTACCCTGCAAATCCGGAAGTTTAATAAAGACGTGGTGATCATTGCTCAAACCGCCTTTGCCATGGAAGGTGATCGCGAAAAAGCCCTGGAAGCCGGATGCAATGATTATATTTCAAAACCAATTCAGCTGGATGAATTTAAAGTGATATTAAAGAAGTACAATTTGGATTAATTATTCCCTGCCAAAAATAAAAACCACAGTGTAATTTCTCTTTTCTGAGGAAGCTTCGAGACGAATCTGGGACAAATATGAGTTTTCAGAAAAGATTGAAATCGTTGGGCCCTGGCTTACTTATCACTGCTGCTTTTATTGGGCATGGCACCATCACCGCGTGCACACTTTCTGGGCTGGCAACTTTTCTTTCTTCTGAATTATAGTAAGCACCAAAAACGATCGGATGGGCTACCATTTGTCAGGTCCGCCCATTGCTCATAAAACCGGTGCAGACATTATTTCGTCAGGAATCACCAACGGGAGCATTCAGGTTCCTGGGCATGGTGAACCTATCATTATGACGGCTGGCCATCAGACGGTTGACAGCTATACGCAGATTGCCAATGTCATTTCAGTGGACATACCTTTGGTAAGCCAATTGAAAACGGGGGACAAAATCCGTTTTAAGGAAATAAGTCTGGCTGGAGCCCAAAACTTATTGGAAAAACAAGAACAAATTTTCAAACAACTTTATCAAATGTATAATATTGATTTTCTTCTTGTCTTCGTCAGTTTTTTGCAACACCCACCTAAGTCATTGAATATCAA
>CAZPPK010000005.1:0-38219 GCA_964588415.1 uncultured Lentimicrobiaceae bacterium | reverse complement strand
TCTGCGGCGGGGGTAGTTCATTACCTCGATGGCTCTGCCTCGGGGTAGTTTATTTATATATGAGATTGCTTCGTCGTACCTCCTCGCAATAGTTACGGTATCATTATATTTATGTAGAGCAAATTTTTTGGACTTATGCATCCCGAAGTCATTCGCGAAGATTTGAACCGGGTAAGTTGTCTATTCCTGTTCTTTCAGGAAAGTGCTGATGTTTTTCTCAATTCTTTCCACGATATTTTTGGGATCGGCATAATCGAATTTTTCACCGGTAATTCTTTCATACAACTCAATGTATCTTTTTGAAATACCATCGACAATTTCCGGTGTCATTTCGGGAACGGTCTGTCCTTCTTTTCCCTGGAAGCCGTTTTCCATGAGCCATTCCCTTACAAATTCTTTGGACAACTGATGTTGTGAAAATCCTTTGACAAAATGGTCCTCATAGGTATCAGCATAAAAATAGCGGGAAGAGTCTGGAGTGTGAATTTCATCAATCAGATAAATCTGATCACCCACTTTCCCAAACTCGTATTTGGTGTCAACCAGAATAAGTCCTTTTTCAGCAGCGATTTTACTACCGCGTTCAAAAAGTTTCCGGGTAATGACTTCAAGTTGTGCATAATCTTTTTCAGAAATAAGATTTTGGCTGAGGATCTTTTCCCGGGTGATGTCTTCATCATGGCCTTCCATTGCTTTGGTGGTTGGTGTGATGATAGGTTCCGGAAAGTGTTCATGCTCACGCAGACCATCTGGAATCGGAACACCGCAAATAGCACGGGCACCAGATTTATAAGTGCGCCAGGAGCTTCCCGTAAGGAAACCGCGGATGATCATTTCCACCGGAAACGGGTTGCAATATTTCCCGATGGTAACCATTGGATCTGGACTTGCAATTTTCCAGTTTGGAACGATGTCTGACGTTGCATCGAGAAATTTCTCTGCAATCTGGTTCAAAACTTGTCCTTTGTAAGGAATTCCTTTTGGAAGGACTACATCGAAGGCCGAAATACGGTCGGTAGCCACCATGACAAGGAATTGGTCGTTAATATTATAAACATCACGAACTTTCCCGTGATAAACACTTTTTTGATTCGGAAAGTTAAAATCGGTTTTTACTACAGCATCTGAATTCATTGGTCTAATGATTTTGGTGTTTTTGATAAGCATTTACGATTTTTGTAACCAGCTTGTGGCGTACAATGTCTTTTTCATCCAAATAGATAAAGTCAATTCCTTTGATGTCGTGCAGGATTTTCTGGGCCTGAAGCAGTCCTGATTTGCTGTTTCTTGGCAAGTCTATTTGAGTTACGTCCCCGGTAATAATGAATTTGGATGATTTTCCCATCCTTGTTAAAAACATTTTCAACTGACTTTCGGTGGCATTTTGGGCTTCATCCAAAATGGCAAAAACTTCACCGAGAGTTCTTCCTCGCATGTAAGCCAGCGGCGCAATTTCAATGGTTCCGTCTTCAAGATAAGAGAGCAGCTTTTGGGTAGGAAGCATGTCTCTCAGGGCATCATAAAGTGGCTGGAGGTAAGGGTCCATTTTATCTTTCAAGTCTCCGGGCAGAAACCCCAGGCTTTCTCCGGCTTCTACGGCAGGACGCGCCAGAATAATTTTTCGTACTTCTTTGTTTTTGAGTGCTCTTACTGCCATGGCAACAGCCGTGTAGGTTTTTCCAGTTCCGGCCGGGCCAATGGCAAAAATCATGTCGTTTTTGGTAATACTTTCAACCATTTTCTTTTGGTTGAGCGATTGGGCTTTCACCATTTTTCCGTGCCTGCCGTAAACCAGAATCTCTTCGTTTTTGGAACTTCCTTCTTCTAACAAAGGATTTTCTTCCTCTTTCATGATTTGATTCACGACCTGTTCAGAAATCTTTCCAAAACGGTCGAAATAGACCTGAAGAAGACCAAATCGCTTTTCAAAAATTTCAATTTCTTCAGGGCTTCCCATCAGCTTCATCAGGTTGCCGCGGGCAATGATCTTAAGCTTTGGGAATATTAACTTAATCTGATTCAGGTATTTATCTCCGGGCCCGAAAAATTCAAGCTGGTTCTCAATATCTAATTGAAATGTGCTTTCGCCCATAGATTTGAAATAGTAATGCGGTCGTGTTTAAGTTACCAAAATTATTAAAAAATGAACTATGTGATGCCTTAAATTGTGTAATTTTGAGAACATTAATTTTAGGACGAATTTATTTTACAATATCGACGGGAACTTCATGGCAATAATTACTTTAACTTCAGACTGGGGTGATTCTGATTATTATGCTGCTGCTGTAAAGGGGCGCATTCTTCAGGAATTGCCAGATGCAGTTATTGTTGATATTACCCATAGGATTCCCCCGTTTGATTCTACAAGAGCAGCTTATATTCTCAGGAATGCCTATCATAATTTCCCGGAAGGAAGTGTTCATATTATTGGCCTGAATACCGAGGAAACCCTTGAAAATCCACACCTGGTTGCCTTATACGACGGGCATTATTTCATTGGTGCCGATGATGGTATTTTTTCACTTATTTTCGAAAAGGAGCCTGAAAAAGTCGTCATACTTGAAGTTCCGCAGGAAAACGAACTATACTCTTTTTCGTCACGCGACCGTTTTGCGAAAGCTGCTATTATGCTCAGTCAGGGGTCATCGATTGAAGCATTGGGTGAAGTGCATGATTCGCTCATTCAGAAAATTTCCTTTGAACCTACTTCCAACAAACAAGGAATCCGTGGCATGATCACCCACATTGATCCCTATGAAAACATGATCACCAACATTTCAAAGAAGTTATTTAATGATGTTATTGGTTCAAAGCCTTTTGAGTTAAACATCAAAAGATATATCTGCAGAAAAATCAGCGACAGCTATTCCGACGTTGGTGAAGGAGAATTATTGTGTTTGTTCGGAAGCAATAACTTGCTCCAGATTGCCCTGAACCGTGCTAATGCAGCATCATTGCTTGGAGTAAGCCTCAAGGATTCAGTTCACGTGGTACTTGTCCCTTCTAAAAAAGAAGGGGATCGTCCTCCGCTGTTTTAAACTTTTTGCGTACGGCTTTTAAGATATGTTTCCGTTTTCCGGTATAGGTAAGAGACCCCCATTCCAACAAGATAACCGAAAATAGCACCGCCAAGAACATCACCGGGATAATGAACACCGAGGTAAACGCGGCTGTATATAATCAACAGTGCCCAAATCCATAAAATCCAGTGAAGCCACTTGTATTTATTCCTGAAAAACAAAGTAAGGAAAGCCAGTGTTGAAAAACTGTTGGCTGCGTGTGAGGAAACAAAGCCGTATTGTCCCCCGCAATGCCCGTGTACGAGATGTATCATACCCGCCAGCGCCGGTTCGTGACAGGGCCGGAGCCGCATAAAAACATTTTTGAACAGATGCACGGATCCTTGGTCAGTACATGTGATGGTAAGCGCAATAAAAACCAGTGTCAGGAATCCATACCATTTGTTTTGCCTGAAGATCAAATAGATTATAAGGGCATAAAAAGGAGACCAGAGAAATTTTGCGCTGAATGCCATCATCAGCATGTCGAAAAAGGGCGAATGATGCCCGTTTACAAATAGTAAAATTTCAGTATCAAGATGAATGAGTGAATGTAACACTACCTTTATTTTTTGTGTTTGTCTTTGTGTTTTCTGTCTGTAGTATTCATAGCTTTCTCCAGTAGTGTGTAATAAGATGTTTCATAGGGATTTCTGTGGATCAGGGTTTCCATATAAGGCTCTGCTTTTTTCCCCTTTCCTTTTTTCAAGGCTTCCTTGGCTTTTTTTAAGTAGTAGCTATCGGAAAAGCAAACATATCCAGGCTTATTACCAACATAAACCATGGCTGCAATTGTGGAGTCGGTTTCAGTTTCTTTCAGGGAAAACTGAATAGGAATCTCAAATTGTGTATAACGCTTGTTCTGACAGGAATTCCAGTGTCCTTTTGTTGCCTTAAGGAATTTACTGAGTTCTTTGTCCAGCCCGCTTCCCAGCGAATTTTTGATTTTGATATTGCTCATTTCTCCCTGGCAGTTCACATTAAAAGAAGCAATCATAATTCCCAAAATACAATTTTGTTGTGCTTCTGCAGGGTAAGAAACTGTTTGAAAAAAGAGCTTTTCAAAACCGTAAAATCCTCCCACAAACCTGTAGTCCAGTAATTTGTGGATTTGGTTCAGCCTAGCGACAGCAACACTGTTATTATCCTGTGCTGCTGCAACACTTGTTAAAATCAAAAAGGTAAGGCTTAACAATAAAAATTTCTTATACATAGCTTCCCGGATTTTTAAGTGCCATAAAAATAGATAAATTAATGCTTCCGAAAAGTACAGCGAATCTGATATTTTATGTGACTCACCGCCGGGATGACGCTATATCGGAAAGGTGTAGCCTGAAAATGTTATTGTTAAGCCATCAATTTGTCTGAGAATTATTTCTCGGTGACCGATTGCAACATCTCCTTAATTTGTCCGGGAGTTTTCATGATCTTCATGAAAGTACCCATCCCAAGCTCCGGCCAGTATAACGCTATTCGATATTTTCCGGGAAGCGCCGTGGCCTTGTTTCCCTGAAGGATCAGTTGATAAGGCAAGGCTGCGATATTGCTTTCTCCGATGATGGGCAAAAAGTGTGATTCGCCAGTTGAAGGGTCCATCAATCCAACACCAAAAACTGCGATTTTCTGATTGGGGAATATCTGTTCGTAGACCAGTTGTGTATTCATTTTATGATCGGCAAGGTTTTTCCGGATGATCTCAAGCCCTGTTTCAAAAGAACCGAAAGTTGCCAGTTTATCTGGATCGGTAAAATAAGGCATGAAAATTTTGTAATGATAGCCTGGTAGGTCTTCTTTGTCGACACTACCGCCAAAAGGTTCCAGGGTCCCCATTTTTGAGAAAAGCGTTTTTACACTTTCGGAAAGTGCAGAGAGCTGATTTTCCTGACCGTTCAGTTGTTTTCCCCAGTAAGCCATGAACATATATTCTGGGTTTAAAATGCTTAATGTGCTTTTTCCGTTTTGCATGATGATGGAAGCTTTCAAAACACTGCCAAGAGCACCCCGGTCAGAAAATTCAAGGCTCAATGTCTTTAAATTGTTACTGGTAAAACAAATTACTAGCATCTGATCATTGTTTTCAGGATGATAGGTTCCGATGACATCAAACCCATTTGTATTAAGTAGTTGTGTTACTTCCTGCCCGACCTGGGTTATACTTTTATTAAATTCACCTACTTTGTAAAAGGGATGAAGACTTTGTGCAAAAAGTGCAGGCATTCCTATAAACAGGAAAGCAGCGCACCATAATATTAATTTTCGTTTCATACTTATATTTTTTTGTTAATTAATAAACAAATGTAACATAGCTGTGAAGATATTCACGTATGTAGATATATTTTAGAATCGGATTAAATAAATGGAATTCTGACTATTAAAAGTCTAAGCACGAAAGGAAAAATAATTTCCCAGATGCATATGATGTGCTTCCGGTATGAAACTCCGATAAAAATTTTATTGAAAATTTTACTTCTGGTCCTCTGCAAACCATTCGGCATAAGAAGTTACCGTTTCCCGGAGCAACATATATTTGAGAACAATATTTTCTGGAAGCTGTGATTTCAAACGGGTGGCAAAATCAATAAGGATCATTTCGCTAGTAGGATTGTAAGTGGTGATGATGATTCTCTCAAACTGATTTTTCAGCTCATTCAGTAACGAACCAGGCATCTTTTCAGAAAGTACCAGCGCATGGTCAAATTGGTTTACGATCTCCTCATTGACGATTTTTTTCAGGTCACCGAAATCCATGACCATTCCTAGTTTCGGATTATTATCCCCGGTGATTGGATACCCTGAAACCGTTACATTTAACTCATAAGAATGACCGTGGATATTTTTGCATAGGCCGTCATAACCTTTGAGCGCGTGAGCCATTTCAATCTTGAACTCTTTGGTAATCCTAATGAGTGCGGATTTGTTTATATTTTGTGGTTTCATGAAATCTGACTTTTGATATCAAACAAAAAGAAAATAAAAAGAGAGTAGACTTAGTAAACCCCCGCTTACCATGTAAAGTAACGAGACGGCAAGCATGGAATGCTTTTCGTTTTTGATAAAGACAAAGGGAACAGAGAACGACAAAGAAAAAATACTGAGATAAATCAGATCTTTGCCTAAATACACTGGCAGAAAATAAAAGAGAATTCCCGCCAGAAACGTATTAATTGCCTGGGCAATGGACGGAAGAATAAACTGTTTTGCTTTATCAAGGAGATAGGTGCGTTTTCCTTTTCTGATTTCCAACGCCTCCATGATCATCCTAACGGCAATAATGAAAAATCCGAAAAATAGAATAAAGCGTTTAATCCCATTAATCAGGTGCATAAGATGATTGCCCAGCAATACCCCCAGCAGGAAAAGGAGTACCTGTCCCAAAATGAGCAAAAATATGCTGGATGCCACATTAAAAATGTTCATTTTTGAGTTATTAATACCCAAAGCAACCGGCATAACCTGTAAGGATAATATCAGTAAAATAACGATTGAGATAACCAGCATGTAAATGAAAATTTGTTGCGCAAAAATAGCAAAAATTCCGGCGAAGGAATGTTGGGTATTTTGTGGGAAATGAATCTAAAAGAATACGTTTCTTACTGATAAAGAAGCGAAAAGCATCAAAAAACAGAAAAAGGTTCCTTATTGGATGATTACTTTTTCAAATTCAGAAAATGATCTATTTTTTCCAAAAGTTCCTCTTTGCGAATGGGTTTGGTGATGTAATCATCACAACCGGCCTTTAGGATATTCTCTTTGTCGCTGCTAAGGGCATATGCAGTCTGGGCGATGATAGGAAGGTCTGGAAACCGGGCTTTTATTTTCTTAGTAGCTTCAATACCACCCATTCCGGCCATTTTAATATCCATTAAAATCAGGTCAATTTCGGGATGCTTTTCACAAAAATCTATGGCTTCCTGACCCGATTGGGCATAAAGAATATTGATGTTTTCTTTTGTCAATATGAATTTCAGATAAAAGAAACTGGTTTCGTCATCTTCTGCGATGAGAATCGTTTTTTTTTGCTTTTCTTTCTCTTCTATAGAGCCTGTTTCCATGGCGCTTATAATTTAATTCTGTAGTTCGCGATAAGAAAACCTGTTGCAGTGAATGTTTGTCTTTTCTCTGGCCGAAGGTTTCTCTGAGTTCAAAGGTATAAAATTATCGTGTAGACAAGATGGGTTGGAATTTTAACTGTTGTTTTATTTTGTAAGTAATAATTTTCCCGATTGGTTTCTTTCAAGTATTGAATAAATACTCTTGAGAGAAGATTAGAAGTGCAACGGTTGATTTATATTTATGAGTCTAAAAAGGTCACCCCATTCATAATACACGGTACAACAACACAACACACGGTCTGAGTAATTGTTAATAAGCATCGCTCGTAACAGCCTGTATATCAGCAACAGAAAAATTTATTCACAATCTTATAACCATTTGATAACCAGCATGTACTAAACCTCATGTGAGAGGCTATATATTTGTTTCTCAATATGATAAGCATTATATTTGCCCTGTCAATATTTAAGATACAAATATGTTTAAAGCAAACAATCAACCTGCACAAATAAAACCATAAAATAAAAAACATACCTGTTAAGCGACGGAAGATCAGGACAAAAGCCGGAAGACTAAAAGTACGGGGATTGTTCAAAACAAAACTCTTTGCCTTCAATGTTGGGATAGCTATAAACTTTGGCAGGGGTTTACAGGTATCTTACCAGGACAGATGGGATAAATGCGCCCAATGGTGAGAATATTATAACAAATTTGCTTTCAGGGGTTAATGTATTTGTTTCTGCAACTCATAAACTTATTGAAGAGCTTATATTTTCGATATTTGCATACGCCTTCAAGGTTGACGTCAAATACGGCAACCTACAGCAGATAAAATATTGATGCTTTTTAGAGTGGACTCATTTATAATAAAATTTTTATTTTTTACGGAGTATTTAAGGCACAAGCGGACGCTTACGCCATGTGGTTTTTGATTTAAACGATAATATTATTTTCATAAATAATTGATTTTAATAAACTACCCCCGCCGCAGAGCAGCGGGGTATCAAAAGGAGATTATTAATCGCCCCAAGGGGCGGGGAATTAATCCCTTGTCCGCCTCAGGCGGATTAAAAAGCAAAAAATAAAAAATTTAAAAAGGCCTTAAGTTATCTTGGAAACGTAACCCACAACTTTATGAACCTCTAATAATCGAAAGTTTCCACTTCGAAATACGACTGCGGGTGCAGACAAGCCGGGCAGGTTTTAGGAGCCTTTTTGCCTTCGTGCAGGTAACCACAGTTACGGCATTTCCACACAACCACGCCAGCTCTTTCAAAAACTTTGCCTTCTTCCAGGTTTTTATAGAGATTTGAATAACGTATTTCGTGGGCTTTTTCGACCTTGGCAATCATCCTGAAAGCCACGGCAACTTCTTTAAAACCTTCTTCTTCGGCAATCTTTGCAAATGCTGGATACAGCTCTGTCCACTCTTCATGTTCGCCTTCGGCAGCGGCTTGCAGGTTTTGAAGTGTGGTACCGATAATTCCGGCAGGATAGGTGGCTGTGATTTCAACCGGGCCACCTTCAAGAAACTTAAAGAACCGTTTGGCATGTTCTTTTTCATTGAGAGAAGTCTCAGTAAAAAGCGCTGAAATCTGTTCCAGGCCTTCTTTTTTAGCCTGGCTTGCAAAATAATCATAGCGCATCCTGGCCTGGGATTCTCCGGCGAAAGCCTTCAATAAATTTTGTTCTGTTTTACTTCCTTTTAATGATTTCATGATTAATGATTTAGAGGTTAATGATCTTATCAAATAGGTTCAAATTCTGATTTCTCTGCGCCGCAATCGGGGCAAACCCAATGGTCAGGTAAATCTTCAAAAGTCGTTCCCGGCGCGATGCCCGAATCGGGATCACCCACTGCCGGATCGTAAATATGGCCGCAGATAATGCATTCCCATTTCTGCATGGTATTGCCTTTGGGTTTTTCCACAGGAGCTTCTTCAACTTTTTCCTGCTCCAGCAGCTTGGATTTATCCACGTAAGTAGGAGAATTCTTGGGAGAAAGTCCGTGGTGTACCTGCCGGTAATAAGCATAGGTCAGGGATTCTTTTTCTTTATCGAGATATTCGCCATCCAGCACTTTCCCGATAAAAAGAATATGAGTTCCCACATCCACCTTTTGTGCCACCTTGCATTCAAACCATGCCACACATCCTTCAGTTACAACGGGAACTCCGTTCTTTGTTTCAAAGTAATTCGTGCTTTCAAACTTATCGAAAGTTTTGCCGCTTTTATAACCAAAGCGGTTAATGATCTCTTTGGAAACATCTTTTTCCAACACCGATAGGCTGAAATAGTCGCTTTTGTCAATCATTTCAGCACTCAGGTTGTCTTTGTTGCAACTGATCGCAATCTGTTCCGGCGTTGCAGTAACCTGAAAAGCAGTGTTAGCAACATAGCCGTTCTTTATTCCATTATTTGCAGCACTGATGATGTATAATCCGTAAGACAGGGAATAAAATGCTTCTATATTCATGTTGTTATTTTTTGGAGTTTTACAAGTTCAAATGATGGCTTTGGGTCTTAAAAGCGCATAAAAAAGCCTTTGTCCTACAAAGATAAGGGAAAAAAGTGCCTAAAGTTCATAAAATGCTAAAGTTGAAATAAGCTTTCATTCTGTATTCCAAAATCCTACCACACCGCTACTGGCGCGCGTTTCCGAACGCGTGACTTATAGAACAAGTGTTATTATGTTAGGGCACGCGAAACATTCGTGCGTCAGTGGCAGGTTGCGAAGGGAAACGCGCCAGTGTTTTGGGGTAAATTAAAAGAATGCTAAAAACTGTATCTTGATTTTTGATACACCTTTAGGCATTTTACTTGTAGAAATAATTAAAGAATTCGGGCACAAGCTGACGCTTGCGCTATGTGGGTAGTCCAAGCGGATGCTTGAACCAGTTAAGTTAGTATTACCCTTCTGGAAAAAATACCAGCCGCACAATTTTTTCCAGTTCTGTAGCATCCACTTCATCAAATGAATCGTGATCTTTGCTGTCCACATCCAGAACGCCGACAATCTCGTTGTCGCGGTTTTTTAAGGGAATGACGATTTCAGATTTTGCACGGGAATCGCAGGCAATATGTCCAGGGAAAGTTTCCACATCAGGAACATTGAGAACCTTTTGCTGGTTGATGGCGGCCTGGCAAACTCCTGTATTTTTGGTAAGGTTGATGCAAGCCAATGCACCCTGATATGGTCCTACCTGTAGTTTGTCGCCTTGCTTTAGGTAAAACCCGCACCAGAAAAAAGTTTCCATTTTGTGATATAGCACGGCGTTGATGGTGGCCATGTTGGAAAGGGGATTGTTGCTGCTTTTGAGAATTAAATCCTGTATTTGTTTGTACCGTCGCTGGTAGCGCTTTTGTTTTTTTTCTGAGCCCATGGAGTTCTGTTTTGCAAACAAAAATAAGAAAAGTTTTTCGGGTGTGTTGGGGTTGCTGTGTCGCTCCTAATAAATTCAAGTGTAGGGTTCTTGCGGAGAGGCCGTGAAAATGAAAAACGAAAAATAAAGAGTGAAAAATTGGGGGTCATTCTTCATTCAAAAAATATCTTTCATATTCTTCAGGTGAATTAATGTTGGCAAGGATTTTCGGATCGTTTACCGGAACGTTGATCTTGGAATAAGATTGCAGAAAGACCTTGAGATTCTGATTGTAATCCTGGGTTTCAATCAAGGCTTTGACAATTTCCTGCGAAAGCAGAATGGGATGCCCGCCTTTACCATGATACATCGGAAAGACATAGGCATGCGCCTTTGATACCTCTACCAGCGCTTGTAGGAGTTGCTGCTCTAAAAATGGATTATCCACATTGTGAAGAAAGACAGCACCTGTTGGGTTTAAAGCCTTCAGACCTGTTTGCAACGAGAAAAACCGTTCCTTTTCGGGAGCGGGATTGAGCACGGTCCTGATTTTATCTTTATGCTCAAAATGCATTTTTTCATAGATAACCAGGTTTTTTGCATTCATGACAATACCCACAGGACTGCAGCCAAAAGTAAGATATTCTAAAGTGATCTTTTCAAGAAAAGTCCGGTGTTCGTCAAAAGGAAGAAAGATTTTAGGCACTCCCATGCGCCCGGAATAGCCGGCAGCAAGAATGAGCGCAGCACAATTTTCCAGTTTCTGACCTGGGCCATTCATCATGAAAACTTTATTTCTGAATATTAAATGTATCCCAGTCGGGTCCCACGTTGAATTTGGCGCGAAACTTTTGCAGAGAATCGAGAGACAGGGTTGCCGACACGGCAACTTCTTCATTTGCAGGAGCTTCTGACACCACATTTCCTTTGGCATCCACTACCTTGGAATTGCCGATGTAATCATTTCCCAGGCCGTCTTCTCCGATGCGGTTCACTCCGATGATGTATGCCTGGTTTTCGATGGCGCGGGCAATGAGCAACTGGTTCCAGGGATAAGCCCTAACGGCAGGCCAGTTGGCGATGTAAAGTACCAGATCGTATTCGAAAGCGTCGTTTTCGTAGTGGTTTTTACTCCATACTGGGAATCGTAAATCATAGCAAACCATGGGTCGGATGTTCCAACCTTTAAGCTGTACCAGAAGTGTTTGGTTACCCGGATTGATCTTTTCATGTTCGCTGCCCATGGAGAACACATGCCGTTTGTCGTAGCGTTCGTAGGTTCCGTTGGGGCGCATCCAGATCAGGGAGTTGGTGTAAAATCCATTATGTCTCAGCAGCATGCTTCCCGTGATGACGGCTCCTGTTTTGGAAGCTACTTCACGCATCCACTGAAAGCTTTCCCCTTCGAGGGTTTCGGCAAGCGGAACGGGGTCCACAGGAAAACCGGTGGTGAAAGTTTCAGGAAGTATGATTAGATCGTGGTTATGAACTTTTTTTTGGATTATTTCCGAGAAATGTTTCCGGTTTGTTGCCGCATCTTCCCAAGCCAACCGGGATTGAATATATAGTATGTTCAGATCATTCATGGAATTGTAAATATTTAAATCTTTGATAGTATTTCTGTGGCTTCCACCAGCGTTCCATCTGTTTTGGCAAAGCAAAAACGCAGCACTTTGTGGTCATCTTTTTTGTGATAAAATGGAGAGATGGGAATGGCTGCAATTTTGTGCTCTTCTACCAGCCACCGCGCAAAATCCATCTCATTTTTATCCGAAATTTTGCTGTACTCAAGCAATTGGAAATAGGTTCCGTAACACGGCAGTATTTTAAATTTCGAACCTTTCAGCGAGTGGACGAACAAATCACGCTTTTGCTGATAAAATGCGCCCAGGCCTTTATAATTGTTTTCATTTCCGATAAAATCTGCAATGGCGTGCTGGATGGGTGTATTAGACGCAAAAACAGTAAACTGATGAACCTTCCTGAATTCGTCCATCAGTTTTTTCGGTGCCAGCACAAAGCCGGTTTTCCATCCGGTGGCATGAAATGTTTTTCCGAAAGAACCAATAACCAACGTGCGTTTAGCCAGTTCCGGGAAACGGCATACACTCTGATGTACAATCTTATCAAAAATCAAATGCTCATAAACTTCATCGCTGATGACAATGATATCCTTTCCAGCCATTAAGGTTTCTAGCCTTTGCAGGTCTTCCGCTTTTAGTACGCTTCCCGTGGGATTTTGAGGCGAATTGATGATGACGAGCTTTGTGCGATTGGTGATCAAGCCGGCGAAATCCTGCCAGTTGATGTTAAATTCGGGAAATTCCAGGTTGGAATATTTTACCATCCCACCGTTAATCTTTACTGCAGGGGCATAGGAATCGTAGGCGGGCTCGAAAATAATAGCTTCGTCGCCATCCCTGATAAAAGCTGAAATGGCTGAAAACAGAGCCTGTGTGGCTCCTGCCGTGATGTTAATTTCCGAAACAGGGTCGTACAACATGCCATAATTTTCCATGAACATCTTTGAAATGGCTTTTCGTAACGGTAACACACCCTGCATGGGCGCATATTGGTTGAATCCTTTTCGCATGTAATAATATACCAGGTCAATCAATTCTTCCGAGATAGGAAAATCGGGAAAACCCTGCGATAAATTAATGGCTTTATGGTCGGTGGCCAGTTGCGACATTACCGCGAAAATAGATGTTTCTGTTTGGGGCAATTTTGAGTGAATTGTTCCGTTAAATGATTCCATATAGTCGATTTTGAAATACAAAAATACTTTTTTAAGAGTCATTAAGATCGTTCTATTTTGATTCTTTTTAGCTTTGCAATACAAAACTAGTTAATCCAATTAAATTTATTTAGCATGAAAAACATTGATAATTATGATTTTAAGGGGAAGAAAGTCATCATTCGGGTTGACTTTAATGTGCCTTTAAATGATCAATTTGAGATCACAGACGATACCCGTATCAGGGCGACTATTCCTACTATACAAAAGATACGTCAAAGCGGCGGTGCCGTTATACTTATGTCGCATTTAGGCCGGCCAAAAGGAGGTCCTGAAGATAAATTTTCATTACGCCATGTTGTAAAAAATCTTTCAGGGAAAATTCAGACCGAGGTGCAGTTCGCTAACGATTGCATTGGGGAAGAAGTTCGTGAGAAAGCGGCAGCGTTAAAAAGCGGCGAAGTTCTGTTGTTGGAAAACCTGCGCTTTTATAAAGAAGAGACTGCCGGTGATGAAGCTTTTGCCAAAAAACTGGCTGATCTGGCTGATACATACGTGAATGACGCTTTTGGAACGGCCCACCGGGCGCATGCATCCACAACCGTTATTGCCAGGTTCTTTCCCAATGATAAGATGTTTGGCTATGTGATGGAAAACGAAATAAAGAACCTTAATAAGGTTTTGAAGGAAGCAGCAAGGCCTTTCACCGCTATTTTGGGAGGTGCTAAGGTTTCGGGAAAAATTGAGATCATCAACAACCTTCTCGATAAAGTCGATAACCTGATCATTGGCGGTGGTATGATGTTTACTTTCATCAAAGCTGACGGTGGAAAAGTTGGTGCTTCACTGGTTGAAGATGATTTGTTACAGACGGCCAATGAAGCCCGTATCAAAGCCGACAAACTCGGTGTAAGCCTTTTTATTCCCCAGGATGCTGTGATTGCAGACCGTTTTGCCAATGATGCAAATCAGAAATGCAGGCCTTCCAAAGAGATTCCGGATGGCTGGATGGGGCTTGACATCGGCATGGAAGCCAGTGAAACTTTCCGTCAGGTAATTGAAAATTCCGCTACCATTTTATGGAATGGCCCAATGGGTGTTTTTGAAATGGATAATTTTTCAGAAGGTACCATAGACGTGGCCCAGGCCATTGCCCGGGCTACCGAGAATGGAGCATATTCGCTGGTAGGCGGTGGTGATTCGGTGGCTGCCATTAACAAATATCATCTTGAAGATAAAGTTAGTTACGTTTCTACCGGTGGCGGTGCCATGCTCGAATACATCGAAGGCAAAACATTACCGGGTGTGGCTGCTATTGAAGAATAAAGGGATTATTTCTTAAAAATTTGGGACAGCCTTTTTATTTCATTACTTTTGATTATACCGGACAAACTTAATGCCGGACAAGGATTAAGGATTTTAGAATGAGTGGCAAAAAATCATGATGTTTGTGGCTTCTGGAGGACAACGCACATTTTTGAAAACTGATCAATGGATAATGAACTACCCCGCCGCAGAGCAGCGGGGTATCAAAAGGAGATTATTAATCGCCCCAAGGGGCGGGGAATTAATCCCTTGTCCGCCTCAGGCGGATTAAATGGAATCGGCGCTGTGTGTGATGGTTTTTACAACATCTTGTTCGCTGGGAATATGGAAGTTAAAATTTTTCATGTGCAGCCAGGAATACAACGCGGGCGCAATAGACTCAATGGGTTGGTAAAGCACTGAATTGTTTTTGGCTTTTTGTTTGATGATGCTATGGTCGGCATCAAAATAGTTGATCACAAAAATGATAATGCTTAAAAATAAGGCCCCTTTTAATATCCCAAAGACGGCTCCCGCGAGTTTGTTTACAAATCCCAGCAGTAGAATATCAATGAATTTCTCCAGAATTTTGCCGATGGCCAACACAATAAACAGAACAGCAATAAAAGTTACCACAAAAGAAATGGCAGCCATATATTTTTCTTCGATGGTGAAATATTGTTTAAGGATTCCTGCCGTGAAATTGGAAAAATAAAAGGCAAAAAACAGTCCCAAAATGAAAGCTGCAAGAGAAGTAACTTCAATAATAAGACCTTTTCTAAACCCGTTATAACCGAAAAACAATAAGGGAATAATTAGAATGATATCCAATAAATTAACGCTCATAGGGTAGGAATTTTAAAAAAAACTTCATTTCAAAGATACAAATTTTGGAAACCGTTGTTCAGGAGAAAGATTTATTCCAGCAACCGTAATTTATTTTTCGGGATATGCAGAATGATGGCACTTCCCACCACTTCAATTTCAACTTTTACCCGGGTTTTCCCTTTGGCTTCCAGCAACACGCCTTTCAAACCGATAAGATTCCCTTCCATAACTTCCACTTCTTTTCCTGTTTCCCATGATGCGTCAATATTGTGTAACGGTTCTTTTTCATCGAGATAAAGTTTGACGGCTTCTATTTGCTGAGGAGGAACTGCAACGGCCTTTCCTTCGAAACTCACAAATTTTACAGCGCCCTGGACATACAGCGTCCGGTAGTAATCCTTACTTTGGATGTGAACAAAAATGTAGGAACGGAAAAGTGGTTCTTCCACCCATTTTTTCCGGTCGCTCCACTGCTTTAATTTCTTTTCAAGCGGCAGGTAAAATTCGATGCTTTCCGCCTCTAATTCAATAGCTACCTTTTTCTCCGTGCGTGATTTGACGTAGAGTGCGTACCAGATTTTTTCTTCAGTTTTCTGTTTAGCCATAAGTATTAAATTTGACAACTTGTTGGAAAGATTTGCGAATCTTTTTGCGGTGTTTGTAGTTTTCGGGCGTGTAGCCCACAGTGATCAGCAGTGGGATGCTTTTTTCTTCAGGAACCTTTAACAGTGCTTTCACTTGTTTTTCATCAAACCATCCCAACATACAATTTCCCAGGCCTTCTTCGGTTGCCTGGAGACAGAAATGTTCCGCCGTAATGCCCGCATCGATAAGCGGATATTCTTTTTTCTTGATGCGTCCTCCCATTTCCGTTACAAGCTTTGGTTTTTCCATTACAATAGCTACGATGACCTGCGCCTGGGTTGCGAATTTATTGAAGCTGAACAAGGGCCCCATGGCGGCCTTGCCAACTTTTTGCCGCAGTTCAGGCTGGTCGACCACCACAAAAGTCCATGGCTGTGAGTTGCTTGCCGATGGCGCCAGACGTGCAGCTTCGAGACAGCGCTTCAGTTTTTCTTTTTCGATGGGTTTATCAATGTATTTCCGGTCGCTTTGCCGTTGATTTACCAAATCAAGGAATTCCGTCATCATTTAAAGTTTTAAGAATTTAATACGATAATTTTCTCTTTTTCAGAATGCCCTGGACGATCGAAGCTAACAGAATCAAAATGCTGAAGAAACTAGTTATGTGGGCCAGATAATCTCCTTTTCTCACGTAATAAGTCAGTTTGTCGTTTAGATTCATTGTCTGGCTCATAACAGCAGGAACTTTGTAGTTGGAACGTTGCAGGACATCTCCGCGCTGGTTAACAAATCCTGAAAATCCGGTGGTTGAAGACTGGGCTATATCACGCCGGGTTTCGATGGCGCGAAGAATGGCAAACGAAAAATGCTGTTTGTAACCCGGTGTATTTCCCCACCATCCGTCGTTGGTGATCACAAAAATAAGCTCTGAACCGTGAGCGACATATCTCCTGACAAAGTCGCCGTAAACAGATTCATAGCAGATCATCGGCGCGATTTTATCTCCGGTGGAATCATTGGTAAAAAGGGAAATATGATCGTCTTCTTTTAGTGTTCCAACAACCCCGCCAAGATTGATGGCAAAATGTTCCAAAGGTCCTAAAATGGGCCAGGAAGGCATTTCTTCAACACCAGGAACTAATTTTGATTTATGGTGTACCTGAATATAGGGAGAGTGATCGATAAAAAAAGCGGTGTTGTAAGCATAATAATAGAGACCTTTTTTGTAAAGCCTTGCTGCATTGGTATGCTTTTCGTCAGGTTTTAACCAGCTAAATGTGGAAGCGCCTACGACCAGTGAAAGATTTGGATGTTCCATGACATAACTTCGCAGTGTTTTAATACTTTGTGAACGTTCCATGCTACCTTCCCAAATGCCTTCCTGAATGGTAGATTCAGGAAAAACCACATAATCTGTACTGTCGTTCACTTTTTGTTTGGCAAGGTTCAAATTCCTTTGAATGATCTCGGCCGCAGGAAGGGTATATTCTTCCGTATAAGGATCGGTATTGGGCTGGACCACGACAACGTTTACGGGATTTTTGGTCTCTTTGTAATGATGATATATGTTCATAGATAAAATTACCGGAACTGCAATGAACAGCACCATCAAAGTTGTGTAGGTGTATATCAGACGGTTTTGTTTCGATATAAAATTCTGAATGATTTTAAAAGCCAGAATGTTGGTAGCCAAGACCCATAAACTGCCACCCAAAACGCCTGTATATTCGTACCACTGAATCCAAAGATGTTTGCTTGCAAAGGCATTTCCCAGCGTAAGCCAGGGCCACGAAAGATCCCAGTTCATGTTGAAATATTCCCAGCTGAGCCAATAAAAAATCAATATTACAAATCCCTGTGTATTGTTGAAAAGCCATTTTTTAGAAAGGTGAAAAACCTGAAAAACGATGGCCATGAAAAGCGCATTCAGAATGATCGCCATTAATGCACCAGAAGGAGTTGCATTCCATATCCACCAGGTGGTCAGCGCATTCCAAACCAGAAAAGTAAGCCATGAATAGCCAAACATTCCTTTTTTGCCCGTATCGCCGAGATATTGCTGCACAAAAAACAAGGGAACCAGGGCCACGAAGATCAAAGGGGTGAACCCGTGCAATGGCCAGGCTGCAGACAGAAGGATACCGCTAAGTAAAGAAAGCAACAACAAGTGGACTTTTTTCATGGAAACTGATTTGCGGCTAAATTAAGGTTTTTGCTATTTCGTTTCGGGAGTATCAAAAAATTCCATCAGATGCTCCCAGAAACCTGTTTCATGATGGCAATCTGAATGACCGCGGCCCGGCAGGATCCATAGTTCCGCTTTATTTCCTGCCGCGGTTTTAAGCCGTTTTCCCTGCTCGACAGGAACGGTTTGGTCATCTTCTCCCTGAACCAATAAAAAACGCGCCTGTGATGCTGCAATATGTTTCTCCGGCGCCAAGGCATCCATATCCAGTTTATTGATGTATTTCATATACCGGTAAAGGAACCAGATCATGGGAAAGTAAGGAATGTGGTGATCTTTGAGTTGTTTTGTGATGACGGCTGCAGGATGAGCAAAAGCGCCTACTGTTGCCACTTTTTTTATCCTTGAATCATGAGCTGCCGCAAAAATGGAAGCGGCTCCACCAATGGAAAGTCCGATCAGATAAAATGTACCATTTTCTTTTTTCTGAATCTTTTCCACATAGTTCATCGATAATATGATGTCTTCGGAAAATTTCCACATGTTCGCATATCCGTCATGATCGCTATTTCCGTGACCGCGGGCATCAAAAGCGAGCAGGTTGTATTTTCCGCAGCAAAATTTCCTGAGATATGGCATCATCCGTTGTGCGTTTCTTCCCCAGCCATGGATGAAAATTACGGTAGGGGCATCCCGGTTAACGGGGATCCACCAGGCATAAAGGGTTTTCTCGTTTTTTGTAGGGTACTCAACTTCCTGAACGTCAAAAGGTAATTCTTTAGGAATGGTATGGGTAGCCACCGGATTCCGAAAACCTTTTTGTATTAGAAGAAATAAAACAACAAAAGACACAATCAGCAGTGCCAGAATGAGAATGATTATCCAGTCCATGATATTCAATTAAACCGACAAAGCTATGAAATAGAGGGCAGCCCAATAGGTGATCAAGATGAAAAGTTCTGCCCATTTAGAAAATTTAACAAACTTGTTGTATGCAAGAAGGGAATCTGAAACTACAAACAAACCTGCGCCCAACAATGCATCCATGGCGCTGTTCCCGGAAAGGTAAACGGCCCGTCCGGCAGCCTGCCAGAAAAACAACATCAAAACAAGCGAATAAATACCAACCGGAACAACAAGTTTTCCTGATTTTGGCAAAATGATCCATAGAAATACAATCATATAAAGAGCGATGGGAATCAGATATTCCCAATCTAAGTATGGGCCGAAATCGTTCGTCATGGCCAGGATGAAAAGCAGGTGCGCCAGGAGGAATGCTGCCAGTCCTGCTACAAAACTCTTTTCCGGCCAAAGCAGGAAAATGTCTCCCGACAGCGATAGTATCAGACCAATGAGAATAAAAACTTTGTACTGAACGGATACCTCCGGCAACTGGAGAAAAGCAAAAAAGATGATCAGAAGGGTTGTGAAGGGTTTGAAAATGTACTTTAAAACCGGCTTTTCAAGATAGTGTCCAGCCAGGTAAAGCCCGCCTGAAAGGATCAGGATGAACAAAAAGAGATTATTCATAAAGCCTTGAATTTATGACAAGCTAAGTTATAAAAAGTAACCTTCAGAAAAAAGTAATAGAAATTCTTCCGGTAAGATAAAGTCCAGAAAATATTTTTAGCTGTATCGAAATTAGGTTTTAAACAGTAATCAATGGGTTTTGAGCAATCATGCCGCTCGCGATACAGGTCTTTTCTGCCACATCATAAATCACTGCAAATTGTCCGGGTGCAATCCCGGAGATTTTGTTTTCGGCAACAATACGAAAGCCTTTTGTATCACGAACAAGCCTTCCCGAATTAAACTCCGGCTGATGCCTGATCTTGAATTTGATTTTGTTGAGTCCGCTGTAATCGTGCACCGTGTTTAGAAAGTGGAGATTTTCCAGCCAGATTTTGTTGTCGTATTGTGTAATAGGATCATATCCGTTGGTAACATATACAATGTTTTTTTGGATGTCTTTTTTAACGACAAACCAAGGACCGCCACCCAGGTGCAGGCCACGACGCTGACCGATGGTGTGGAACCAGAATCCCTGATGGGTTCCCAACACTTTTCCTGTTTCGAGTTCGACAATTTCACCGGGTTTTTCGCCGGCATATTTCTTGATGAAGTCGTTGTAATTGATTTTTCCCAGAAAGCAAATACCCTGACTGTCAGGTCGCCGGGCGCTGGGTAATTTCATTTCAGATGCTATTTTGCGGACTTCTTTTTTCTGGAGATGGCCGATGGGAAACATTGTTTTTGAAAGCTGATCAGGCGTGATCTGCCCCAAAAAGTAAGTCTGGTCTTTCACACGATCGGCAGCAGTGGAAAGAAAAGTGCCCTCATCGTTGTCGTACCTTGTTGCGTAATGTCCTGTAGCGATTCGATCAAAATCATGACCAAAGCGGTCGTTGAAAGCCCCGAATTTAATCAGGAGATTACACATGATATCCGGATTCGGCGTAAGCCCCGCCTTTACACTTTCGATGGTATATTTTACAACCGTGTTCCAATACTCTTTTTGGAGATCGACAATATCAAATTTACAGCCGTATCTTTTAGCGATCCATGTAGTGATTTCAATGTCTTCTTCCGATGGGCAATCCATAAATGCAGGCTCGTCTTCCATCCCAATTTTGATATAGAAAATATGCGGGTCGTAACCCTGTTCCTTTAGAAGAGGAACGGTTACCGAACTGTCAACACCACCCGATACCAATGCAGCAATTTTCATCCTGATAAAATTTCGCTGCAAAGGTCGCAAAAATGTTTACTGGTTTTGATGTAGATTTTTCCGATGTGATATCCATTGTATTAGAATTGATTATTGTTTTATGATTGAATCGAATTCATAGATATTCTTCTCAAAATGAAAGCACTACCAGAGGGTTTATTTAGAAACCTTCCTGCTTTTCGATAGTATAAAAAACTGTATTTTTGGTGAATGGAATAAACAGTTTATTTAAAATTAACCATTATGTACGGAAATTATAAAAATTATCTGACAAAAGGAATTAAAGACCTTAGAGAAAGGGGCTTGTATAAAGAGGAACGTATTATTGTCAGCCCGCAAAAGGCCGAAATACAACTTGAATCAGGGCAAAAAGTTTTGAATTTTTGCGCTAACAATTATTTGGGACTGTCTAACCATCCCGAATTGATCAAGGCTGCAAAAGAAGGTTTGGATACACACGGTTACGGGATGTCTTCTGTGCGTTTTATTTGTGGTACCACCGATCTTCACAAAACTCTGGAAAAGAAAATAGCTGAGTTTTTCGGTACAGAAGATACCATCCTTTATGCTGCAGCTTTCGATGCCAACGGTGGTGTGTTTGAGCCATTGTTTACGGAGGAAGATGCTATTATTTCTGATAGCCTGAATCATGCTTCTATTATTGACGGCGTGCGTTTGTGCAAAGCTCAGCGTTACCGTTATTCCAATGCAGATATGGCTGCGCTCGAAGAAGAACTGATAAAAGCTCAGAAAGATCGTTTCAGGATCATTGTAACGGATGGAGTTTTTAGTATGGATGGCAATGTTGCTCCCGTAGATAAAATAGTGAAACTAGCTGAGAAATATGATGCTATGGTGATGGTTGATGAAAGCCATTCGGCTGGAGTTGTCGGAGTTACTGGAAGAGGCGTCAGCGAGTATTTTAAGATTACCGGTAGGATTGACTTGATCACCGGAACATTGGGTAAATCTTTTGGGGGCGCTATTGGTGGATTTACAACCGGGAGAAAGGAAATTATTGAAATGCTTCGTCAGCGTTCGCGTCCTTACCTGTTTTCAAATTCCCTTCCTCCTATGGTGGTCAATGCCGGGATCCGCATGTTGGAAATTATGTGCGAAACCAATACGCTTCAGGATAAACTGCATCAGAACACAGATTATTTCATGGAAAAGATGAGCGGTGCGGGATTTGATATTAAGCCGACTAAATCTGCTATTTGTGCTGTGATGCTTTATGATGCCAAACTATCTCAGGTTTTCGCTTCTAAGCTTCTTGATGAAGGCATTTATGTGATTGGATTTTATTTTCCTGTGGTTCCTAAAGGAGAAGCCAGGATTCGTGTTCAGATGTCTGCAGGTCATGAAAAGAAAGATATTGATAAGGCGGTTAATGCTTTTGTTAAGGTTGGGAAAGAGTTAGACGTTATTAAGTAGCCTGATATTTCTCTTTTCTTTGTGAAAGTTTTCTTTTTAAAAAGGGTTTAACCAATATTCTATAAAGTGATTTTCGGAATAGGCACAGACATCATTGAGATTTCTCGCATTGAAAAAGCGATTAATCGTTCTCAGAGCTTTTGCGATAAGATATACACCGGTAGAGAACAGGATTATTGCAACGCACGGAATCTTGCGCGATTTGAGAGCTATGCGGCTCGGTATGCAGCCAAGGAAGCCTTGTTTAAAGCGCTAGGCACAGGATATCGTTATGGATTTGCTTTTAACGAGATTGAGATACTCAACGATGAACTTGGAAAGCCGGAAATCGAGGCTCATGGAAAAGTTTTGAAATTTCTTACCGATAATAAGATTGCCCAAATACATTTGTCCATGTCGCACGCTCAAGAAAACGCTGTTGCTTATGTAATTCTGGAACTTTGATTCAATCTCTTTCATTTATATCAGACAAAAAGAATCTTGCCGTTTCTTCTATGGTTTCTTTGACTGGTTTGAAATTAAAACCGGTTTGTTTAATGATTTCTTTGTTACTGTAATGGTAGCTGCTGTTAGCGGTTTGTGCCGTTTCGCGCGTGATTAAAGGCGGCTTTCCAGTAACAATGCTAGTGAGTTTCAAGATTCTCCAGGCGATTTCACTGAGAAGAGGCCCTGCACTATACTTTGGCGGTTTCACATGGAGTGCTTTCGCTATCCAGGTGAAGAGTTGTTGATAAGAAATATTTTCGGAGTTGATGATGAATCGTCGTGATTGAACCTCGCTTTCCATTAAAGCGATCATTATTTTGGCCAGATCGTCAGCTGCTACATAACCATTGACCCCTTTTGTATAGTAGTTGAGTCCCTTATAAACCTGGCTGAATAACCTGGCACTACTTTCATCCCAGTTTCCTGGTCCTAATATGATGGATGGGTTAACTATTACTGCATGAAGTCCTTCAGCTATTCCTCTCCATATCTCCCGTTCTGCTTCGTATTTGCTTTCCGCATAAAGCGATGTTTTTGAATTATCATCCCAGGGTGTTTCTTCGTCGATTGCTTTGTTGTTACTGCTTCGACCGATTGCAGCGATCGAACTTACGAAACAAAGTTTCGAAACACCTTTTTCTATGGCTGCATTGACAATGTTTGCTGTTCCTCTCACGTTTATTTCAAATAATTGGTCTTTGTCTTTTTCATTAAAAGAAACTTTTCCGGCGACATGGTAAACCTGACTTTTTTCTTTAAATATTTCCAAAAGAGTATCGATATCTGTTATATCTCCGTCTACCCAATGAATTTTGTGAAAATCTGTTTTGGAATTGTTCGATAACCATTGAAATATTTTTTCCGTTGGCACAAGGGACGATGTTAGCCTTTTCAGTGCGATTATTTTAGCTTCTCTTTTTGATAATTCGTGCAGAAGGTGTGATCCTAGCAAGCCAGTTCCCCCAGTGACGATTATGGTTTTTTGTAAGTTGTTTTGCATCTTTTTAAAAAAGCTTGAATACTTTTAATTTGCGATAGATGTTTTTTATCGTCTTTGTTTCAAGGGTTCCTTAAATTTTTTTAATTCCGTTACTTCATCGATTAATCTCTTGCAAAAATATATTAAACTGCGCCATGTAGGATAATATGTAGTTACTTTGTAGAGGTTTTTATTCTGAATTGCGATAGGTAATGCATTTAGTCTGCGGCAAGATTACAGATTTTATCAGTGAGCCACTTCGAAAAATAATTTTTCGTCATTGCGAGGCACGAAACAATCTTATGCCATTGATATTTTATCTGTTGAGATTGCTTCACTTCGTTCGCAATGACGTATTTTTTAACTTTTTGGGGTTGGTTCATAAGTATAGTTTTTAAATTTTAAGTGAGAAGGATTGAATATTTCACATCCAGATAATTTTGACCGAATGGCTGAATAGACTTTCTGAGACTGTCATAGATTTGGATATAAGTGTTAATGTTTCAAATTATTCGCTTAATTTTGAGATATAATACATTTTATTTTATTTTTGAGTATTTATAAATGATTGAATATCAGCAAACTAATGTAGATTTAAAACTTAATGAGCAACGGACTACAGATTGGTTGGAAAAAGTAGTTTCAATAGAGAATTCAGTATTAGGCGATGTTGGATACATTTTTTGTGATGATGGATTTCTTTTAGGTATTAATACAAAGTTTTTGCAACACGATACCTTTACTGATATTATCACTTTTTCAAATACGGAGCAAGTTGGGATCATTTCCGGTGAGATTTATATAAGTGTTGAGAGGGTTATGGAGAATGCGACTATTTTAAGAACTGATTTCGATAATGAACTTCATAGGGTGATTGTTCATGGGATTTTACATTTGTTGGGTTATATGGATAAGGAAGAGAAAGACGAGTTGCTCATGCGACAAAAGGAAGATTATTACCTTGCTTTGATTTGTTAATGAGTCTTGTTTCACGTGAAACACAAAGTTATGTTTGATGAATATGATGTTATAGTTGTTGGTGCCGGGCACTCCGGGTCAGAGGCAGCAGCAGCTGCTGCTAATCTTGGATCAAAGGTGTTGCTTGTTACCATGAATATGACTACAATAGCGCAAATGTCATGTAATCCTGCTATGGGGGGAATTGCAAAAGGACAAATTTTGCGCGAGATAGATGCTTTGGGTGGATATTCTGGTTTGGTTACTGATCGAACCATGATTCAGTTCAGGATGTTGAATAAATCCAAAGGGCCGGCTATGTGGAGTCCGCGAGCCCAAAGTGACAGGATGCTTTTTTCTCAGGAATGGCGAAGGATGCTTGAACAAACCCCAAATCTCGATTTTTGGCAAGATACTGTGGTTGGGTTGTTGATTAAGGATTCTATGGTTTATGGTGTACAAACAGCCATGGGACACGAGATTTATTCAAAATCTGTAATTCTTACTAACGGGACTTTCCTGAATGGTAAGATCCATATTGGAAAGAAACAATTTCCTGGTGGCAGGATGGGAGATCCTGCAAGTTTTAGCTTAAGTGATCAGATGATTGAATTAGGTTTTGAATGTGCCCGGTTAAAGACAGGAACTCCTGTTCGTGTCGATGGTAGAACGATAGAGTTCTCTAAGATGGAAGAGCAAAAGGGTGATGAACAACCTGGCCAATTTTCTTTTCTTGAGAAATCAAAACTTAAATTGCAGCGGAGTTGTTGGATTACTTATACGTCCCCAAATGTACATGATGAATTGAAGCTTGGTTTTTCGGATTCTCCAATGTTTAATGGAAGAATTCAAGGTGTAGGCCCGAGATATTGCCCTTCAATTGAAGATAAAGTTGTAAGATTTTCTGACAAGGATCGGCATCAATTATTTGTGGAACCTGAAGGTTGGAATACTGTGGAATATTATGTTAATGGATTTTCCTCCTCTTTGCCTGATAAAGTCCAATATGACGCATTACGAAAGGTTCCGGGTTTTGAGAACGCAAAAATTTTTCGTTCGGGTTATGCTATTGAATATGATTATTTCCCTCCAACACAACTCAACAAGAATTTGGAAACAAAAAAGGTTAGAAATCTTTTCTTCGCCGGGCAAATTAATGGAACTACCGGTTATGAGGAAGCCGCAGCACAAGGTATTATGGCTGGTATTAATGCGTATTTAAGCGTTGATCAGAAGAAACCTTTTATTTTGAATCGATCAGAGGCCTATATTGGTGTTCTAATTGATGATCTCGTGACAAAAGGGGTTGATGAACCCTACAGAATGTTCACTTCCAGAGCTGAGCATAGAATCCTGTTGCGGCAAGACAACGCTGATATTCGGTTAACAGAGAAATCCTTCAAACTTGGGTTAGCATCTAGAAAACGCTATGAAATAATGGAGGATAAAAAAGCCAAAATTGAGTTGCTTCTGGAATTTTTGTCTAATACGGGTATTTCTCCTGCCGACATAAACGATAATTTGTTAGCCGCTGGAACTACTCCTCTAAAACAAAAAGTTCGATTAACATCTATCTTATTGCGTCCTCAGGTTGATTTAGAATTGGTATCAAAAAGTCATCGGGGTCTAAGGGCTTTTTTATCTGTGAATGAACTTAATAATGAAATTATCGAAGCAGCAGAAATTCAAATTAAATACGAAGGGTATATTGATAAGGAAAAGGAAATGGCTGCCAAATTAGGAAGGTTTGAAGATATCAAATTGCATGATGATTTTGATTATGATAAGTTGCAGTCACTTTCATATGAAGCAAGAGAAAAATTAAACAAAATCCGACCAACTTCCATTGGCCAGGCGACGAGAATAAGTGGTGTATCTCCTTCGGATATTAATGTTTTACTTGTTTTTCTAGGCAGATAGTAATCGTGTTTCACGTGAAACAAATAATATGATTAGGTTAGAGTATTGTCCGGTTTGCGGATCAGAAGAATTTATTGACTTTTTAGAATTAAAGGATTTTTTTCTCACGAAGGAGATATTTAATCTGCAACAATGTGAATCCTGTGGGTTCGTTTTTACCAACCCTAGACCGGAGGATGAAAAACTACCAAGATATTATGATTCGCCAGATTATCTTTCTCACCATTCGTATCGTTTAAGTATCATTAACCTTGTTTATCAGGGTCTAAGGAGGGTTAATATTAAAAGGAAATTTTCTCTGGTTAGCCAGTTTGTAAATAAAGGAACAATTTTGGATGTTGGATGTGGCACAGGTGAGTTTTTGAATTATTTTCATCAACAGAAGTGGAAAGTATTCGGAATAGAACCATCAGATTCTGCAAGAGAATTTGCTATTGAAAAGTACAGATTAAAAATCGAAGATGAGTCAGGCTTAGAAAAATTTCAGGAGCGTTCTTTTGATGTGATTAGCATGTGGCATGTTCTCGAGCATGTTTCTAATTTGAATGCACGAATCGATATTATCTATAAATTGCTTAAAAATTCTGGATATTTGATTATTGCTTTACCCAATCTAAATTCTTGGGATGCATTGTATTACAAACATCATTGGGCAGCTTTTGATGTCCCAAGACATCTTCATCATTTTTCAAAAAGCACGATTGTTGAATTACTAAAAAAGCGTCAATTTACCTTCGTAGAATCTGTGCCCATGAAAATGGATGCTTATTTTGTTTCCATGTTGAGTGAAAAATACCTTGGGAAACACAATGCATATTTAACAGCTGCAATGAACGGATTGCGGTCAAATAGAAAAGCAAAGAAAACCGGTGAATATTCCAGTTTAATTTATGTGTTCAGAAAGTAGTCCCAGCCTTTGGTCTATTTCCTTCATTTGATTTTTATGGTTTTAAGAATTAGAATTCTTTCAAGAATTATTGTCAAGGCACAATATGTGATATCAAGGTAAGCTTCAGAATGGGTTGAATAAATTGCTAATTTTACCCGTAACAATTATTCATTTTCCAATGGATCAGATCACGAAGCACAGAGATCGTTTTTCATTTCCGCTTAATTTAGGTGGATTGGCCATTATCGGTTTAATCCTGGCGGTGTCAATTCATTATACCAACGTCAGTAAAAAACGCAGTTATGTTATAAAAGAAGTTGATAATCAGCTTGTCAATATTCAAAATACGATAAACAAGACCGATTCATTAGTATGTCATATTATTGACGGAAAACAGGAATTAGATTGGACAAATCTTAATCAATATTTTGAAAGCTTAAATCAGGTTGTTGTTATTAAAAAAGGTGATTCGCTGATTTATTGGAACCATTCGGACTGGACTGTCTACTCGGATAGTCTTCTAACAAAGTCAACTCCACAATTGATTTCGGCCAAAGAAGGTTGGTTTATGGGCCTAAAACAGCATTACGGGCCATTTCAAATCCTTCTCTTTTACAAAATACAAAACAACTTCCCTATTCATAATTCTTTATTAATCAGTCATCTGGAAACTCAATTTTCATTGCCTCCAGGTGTAAAACTGGTTCCATTAGATTCACTTAATCCATTGATCATACGGTTAGCTAAATTTCAGGTTGGTGTGCAGATATTTGGCCAATCTATCCCCCATAGAACTCTGTTTTTCTTCTTTGGATTATTTGCCTTGGGATATGTTCTACTATTTCTTTTCATCGAATCGATTATTGAAAAATTTCAACGTGCCTATTTCGCCAGGCAAAAATTGCTCCCGATTGCAATTAGTATTGTGCTTATCGCGGCGGTCAGATATCTCGATTTTTTAACCGGATTTCCTGGTGTGTTAAAGCATTCTTTCTTGTTCACTGAAACTGTCAATGTGATTCCTGGCTTCAGGACGCTGGGAGATATTTTACTAAATATCGCTATTCTCTTAGTAATTTCCTGGGAATCAAGAAGAATACTATACAAATATTTGACTTCCAAGGTTTCTTTTACCAAGGGGAAAGCTCTCGCATCACTTGCGATTGTATTCCTGATAGTTTTCGGATTATTTTTTATAACCTACAATATATTAAAAAGTTACGATAAACAGTTTTTGCTGAACAACTCTTTCTTCAGTAATTATGGAATCACTGACCTGATTTTCTTCGCATTCTTAAGCTTAGTGATTTTCCTTTTAACTGACAGCGTTGCTCATTTGATCAAATCCAGCAGTATAAAATTTCCCGTAGCAGTCTTCTTTTTAATCATAATTGGCATTGGATGCTCGTTTATTTTTCAGCCTGAATTAAAGATACTGGTGCTTGCCTGGATCTCCGTTCTGTTGCTTGTTGCTGTTTCAGTTTACCTTTCGTTTAAAACGAATCCTTACCTCTATGCAATTTTTCTTTTACTGGTTCTGGCCATCTCTGATGCCTTCCTTTACAATTATGCAAAGCAAAAGGTAAGAAACGAACATCAGGAAGTTACGGCAAGCTTACTGGCGCAGCGTAGTGACCCCTATTTTGAATTTTTGTTTCGCTCGGTTTCTCGAGAAATTTTGAAGGATTCCACTTTGGAAAAGATGTTGGGCGCTAACGTAGAGAACAAGGAAAGTCAAATATCTCAGTATATTGAAAAGCAATATCTTAATGGAAGGTTTTATTCTTATACAAAGCAATTTACACTCTGCCATCCGGGACAGCAATTGCAAATCCAACCCGGAAATCAAATTGTTCCCTGTGATGAATATTTTGGCCATCTTCCCGGAAAAATAATTCAGCAAACGCCCGACTTCAGTTTGTCATTGATCACAAACAATCAGGAAAACATTTACTATTTGGCCACTTTTAGGTTTCACAACATTGCTCCGAATGGAGGAAACATGAACTTGTATATCGAATTTTTCGCCGATTTTATGCCGAAAGGAGTAGGATACCCGGAACTTCTTATAGACTCACACCAAAAAACGCTACAGCTTTCAGGGTATTCTTTTTCACGCTATTTCAATGGGAATTTGCAATACAAATTTGGTGATTTTCCGTATCCCATTGATTTTAATTATTTCAAAGGCAAGCCAATCGATAAGTTTTTTTACCTGGAGCATTTCAAACACATCATAATTAAAATCGGGACCCGGGGCTATTTGGTTGTAAGCAGACCGCGCGAAACAATTTCAATGCAGATTTTACCATTCTCTGCCCTTTTCCTCTTTTTCAGTTTTCTTGTGATCCTGTTCATCGTGATGAAATATGGGAGCAGGGTGGCAAAACTTTTTAGCTATTCGTTCCGCGCCCGGTTGCAATTGGTATTTTTCGCATCAGTTTTGGCTGTTTTTCTAATCCTTTCCTTTATTTCGTTTTATTATTTCAATGAAAACGGAAAGAGCCAGGTGAACGATTATTTGCGTGAGAAATCGCATTCGGTGTTGATTGCCATACAACAGAAATTTGAAGACTATCCGTTCATTACTAAAAACGATCAACCCGAAATTCAGGATTATCTCCAAAAGCTTTCACAACTATTTTTCTCCGATATAAACTTGTACGATCCTTCGGGAATGCTGATCGCCTCTTCGCGTCCTGAAATTTTTGCAAAAGGGTTGCAATCTGACCTGATCAATCCTGGTGCATATAACCAAATTCGTATCAGGAACCGGTTGTTTTACCTTTCCAGGGAACACATCGGAAATCTTGAATTCTATTCTTCCTACATGCCATTGACCCTGATGAACGGCAAAGATGCCGGAATTCTGAACCTGCCTTACTTCGCGCGTCAGGGCCAAATTCAAAAGTCCGGATATCAAATGCTCGCCAATTTGCTCAGTCTCTTTGTGATAACAGGGATTTTAGGCCTTATTCTAATTCTGTATTTGTCTAAAATCATGACAAAACCATTAAGGCTGCTTCAGGAGAAGATTAATTTGGTGAGTATCGAAAGACAAAACGAAAAAATAACCTGGGAAGAAAAAGATGAAATTGGCCAGCTAATTGAAGCTTATAACCAAATGGTTGAAAAACTGGAACAAAGCGCGGAACTCCTGAAATACTCTGAGCGCGAACGCGCCTGGGGCGAAATGGCACGACAAATTACGCATGAGATCCGTAATCCGTTGACTCCGATGAAACTGAATGTGCAATATTTGCTCAAAGCCTATCAACAGGATGATAAAAATTTTGATGAAAAGCTGAAAAACATCAGCCAGACAATCATCAACCAGATTGATGCATTGAATGAAGTGGCGGGAATGTTTTCTGATTTTTCAAAATCATCCCTTCCGAAAAATGAAAAAGCCAATTTGCTTATCGCGATAAAGAACTCCATTACGTTGTTCAGAAAATCATATCTGGTAACTTTTAAATTGATTGCTCCGGATGAAGATGATCTTTGGGTTTGGGCTTCTTCCAAAAGCCTGATGAGAATATTTAATAACCTTACAAAGAATGCAGTGCAGGCCATGGAAAATATCAGCGATAAGCGAATCGAAGTGGAAATAATTTCCGAAGAAAGTGACATCACCGTGAGGTTTACGGATTTCGGAAAAGGAATTGCCCCTGAAAATAAACGTAGCATTTTTCAACCGTATTTTACAACAAAATCTGCCGGCACAGGATTGGGCCTTGCCATCGTCAAAAATATGATGAAAGAGATGGAAGGAACCGTGCATTTTGAGTCGGAAGCGGGCAAAGGAACCAGTTTCTATCTGAAATTTAGAAGGGTCTGATCGTGTCGGAATAATTCGTAAAGTATTCATCATTTATTGCGTACATTTGGCAGCTGTATATGGCACAAAATCCGTTAAAAAAACTAGCAGGAGACACTTTGATTTATGGCATGGGAACCATTGTTCCCCGGTTGCTCAATTACCTGCTCGTTCCCGTTTATACCATTTGGGTTTTTAATAAAGCACAGTACGGAGAGATGACTGAGCTTTATGCTTTTGTGGCTATTTTACTGGTTTTACTGACCTATGGGCTGGAAACATCTTTTTTCCGCTACGCCAGCCAATACAAACAAAACGTCAAGACGGTTTTCAGCACGGCGACTACCAGTTTAATGATCACCTCGACCCTTTTCATTGTCATCGTTTTCTTCAATAAACTCAGCATCGCAAAACTGATCAAATATTCCGGTCACCCGGAAATTATTGTGATGATTGCCCTCATTGTTGGTTTGGATGCTTTCGCTTCCCTGCCATTTGCCTATTTGCGATATTTGAATAAAGCACGGCGATTTTCAACGATCAAAGTGGTCAATGTCATCATTAATATTGGTTTGAATATCCTGTTACTGATCGTAATCCCAATATCTTTCCCAAATACTTACCAGCATTTTTGGTTGTACCGCTTCACACCTTTGGTGGGAATGGTTTTCCTGTCGAATGTGCTCGCTTCCTTCTCAACCATATTACTCTTGTTGCCCGAACTAACTGATTTCAGGATTAGTATTGACAAGGTATTGCTGAAAAAACTGTTGTCTTACGGCCTTCCCATTTTGGTTATCGGCCTTGCTGGGATGATCAATGAAGTTTCAGATAAGATACTTCTGAGGTACTTTTTACCTCACAACCTGAATGCGCAAGCCATCATCGGGGTTTATGGCGCCAATTATAAACTGGCAATTTTGATGATGCTTTTTATCCAAATGTTCCGGTATGCGGCGGAACCGTTCTTTTTTGCTGAATATGAGAAAAGTGATGCCAAAACCACTTACAGCCGGGTGATGACGGTCTTTGTCGGATTCACTTGGTTTATCTTCCTGCTGGTCATGTTGTTCATTGATGGATTCAAACATTTTATTGGCCCCCCATTCTGGATTGGATTGCAGATAGTCCCGATCGTTTTGATGGCAAAATTGTTCCTGGGTGTATTTTACAATCTGTCGGTATGGTATAAACTTACCGATAAAACACTTTATGGAGGCGTTGTAGCCATTTTTGGCGCCACGGTGACCATTGTCCTAAATGTAATCTTAATTCCCAAATATGGTTACGTGGGTTCGGCTTGGGCGAATTTCTTTTGTTACTTCAGCATGATGGTGATTTCCTATTTCTGGGGGCACAAAATATTTCGGGTACATTATCAGATGAAGAAAATAGGCCTTTTCACTGCCATAGCGCTCTTGTTCTACTTTATCAGCACACGGCTTACAGGTTTGTCAACCAAAGAACATCTTTTAACTGGCGCGGTGATGCTTTTAATTTATTCGCTCGTAGTTTGGATCTCCGTCAGAAAGGATATTCTTCCTAAGAATATCTCCGGAACACATTCAGTATAAACATTCTTTAACAATTACGTGAGTTTTCCGGGTTTCCCCAAGAAGCTTTTTTAATTACTTTTGGTGCCTGATAATTTTTCCTGAAAAAGGGAAATGTTTAAGTTGTTAAATTTTAATTTGATAAGAGATAATAACATGACAATTAAGATAGTCAACCGGTCGAAGCATGAGCTTCCCAGATATGAAACACAAGCTTCTGCAGGAATGGATTTAAGGGCAAATTTGGAAAATCCGGTTGTTTTGGAGCCGCTGCAAAGGGTACTCGTTCCTACGGGATTATTTATTGAAATTCCGGTTGGTTATGAAGCTCAGGTCCGTCCTCGCAGTGGACTTGCACTAAAAAACGGAATCTCCGTACTGAACAGCCCCGGAACCATCGACGCTGATTATCGCGGCGAAATACGTGTGATTCTGGTGAACTTATCACAGGATATTTTTCAGATCAACGACGGGGATAGAATTGCCCAGATGGTAATTTCATCCCATGTTCAGGCCCAATGGGAAGAAGTGGAAATATTATCCGAAACCCACCGCGGTGCAGGCGGATTTGGGCACACCGGAGGCCATTAATGATCATTGTTTTTTCGTGCTGTTTCAGGACTGGGCTGCATGTTAAAAATTTAATTAACAGAACAAACAGAAATAAATGAAAATAAAAATAATCAACGTTTTGGTACTTGTTAGCGCCTTTGGTCTCTTTTCATGCCAGAGCTTAAAGAAAGTAAGCAAAACACATCAACTTTCGCAGGAACAGCAATATCGTGAAGCCGACCTTTACGCTAAAGCATTTACCCAAAAAGAGCTGGGAAACCTTGGATCTGCTGATAGTCTGATGAAAATGGTGCTGGCCATTAACCCTAAAGATGCAGCTGCCAATTTTCAGGAAGCAAGCCTGATGGCTTCTTTGGGAAATCCTGATACAGCAATGTATTATGCCAAAACAGCTGTCAACCTGGACACCACCAACCAGTGGTACAAAGTTCTGTATGCCGATCTGGCAAAAGCCAATGGCAATTACAAAGAGTATGTAAATACCTACAAAAAACTGGTTCAACAACATCCTGAAAATGAAAATTTTGTACAGGAATTAGGATTGGCCTATTTCTTTACCGGCGACTATAAAAACGCAGTACAAAGCTATATTGATCTGGAAAGATTAGTAGGGGTTCAGCCCCGCCTTTCTCAAAAAATCGTCAGTCTGTATATGCGTCTTGGGGAAAAGCAAAAAGCGCTGGATACCTACGAAATACTCATCAAGTCCAATCCTGATGATCAACGGAGTTATGCTTTAATGGCCGAATTTGCTGCTAAAAACGGTTTCACAAAAAAAGCAGAATGGGCTTATCATAAGATTTTAGAGGTTAACCCGAAAAATCCGTATGTTCATATCTCCCTCGCAGAATTTTACAGGAAAATGGGGAATCCTGTAAAAGCTTATGAAGAGTTAAAACTGGGCTTTGCAAACCCGCAATTGGATGTGCAGACAGAGATCAATCTTCTGGTCGCTTACTATTCGGGGAATCTGACCGATGAACAAATTGCCCAGGCACTGCAACTGTCCATCATTATCAAAGAGAATCATCCCAAAAGCAAGCTTTCCAATGCGTTTTATGCAAGTATGTTGTATCAAAACAAGAAGTATAATGAGGCGCTTCCACTGTTGAGAATAGCAGCTAAGAATGATCCGGATAACTATGGATTGCAGGAGCAAATTCTTTTTTGCCAGCTGTATCTTCTGAAATATAAAATCCTGGAAACAGAAGCGGATTCAGTTATTGCTAATTTTTCTGACCGACCGATTCCTTATCTGTTAGGCGGGATCGCTTCCGGTCAGGTGAAGCATTATAAACACGCCGTTTCATTGCTCGAGAAAGGCAAAAACCTGGCTGCTGGCAATGACAGGCTGTTGGAACAATTCTATTCCAGCCTTGGTGATACTTATAACGAATTAAAAATGAACAAGGAGTCTTTTGCGGCTTATGACAGTGCGCTCAAAATTAATCCAAAGAACTCTATTGTATTGAACAATTATGCCTATAATCTTGCCCTTACCGGGAAGCAATTGGAAAAAGCTGCACAAATGGCGGATCAGGCTGTAAAATTAGATCCTTACAATCAAAACGACCTGGATACTTACGCCTGGGTGCTTTATAAACAAAAGAAATATGACGAAGCTTTGCAATGGGAAGAAAAAGCCATCAACAACGGCGGAAAAACCAGTGGTGTGGTAGTGGAGCATTATGGCGATATCCTTTATCGGCTCGGTAGGCATAAAGAAGCCATGGAGCAATGGAAAAAAGCCATTAAATTGAAGGATCACAGCAAGTTGTTGGAGAAGAAACTGAAAACAGGAAAGCTTTATGAATAGATTAAAGAAAGGGATTGGGGCGCTACTTCTGATTTCAGGACTGGTTGCTTTTCTGCCTTCCTGTAAAACCGTTAAACCGGTCGTTTTTCACAACCTGAAACCCATGAGTTTCGACTCGCTGTTCCACGAAATGCAGACGCATGAAACCCGGTTCAGTTCGCTCAATGCCAAAGTGGCTATTTCGTATGAGAAAAACGGAAACGTTGTTACTACTTTCCGGACTCAGATTCGTATTCAGAAAGACAGCCTGATCTGGGCAAGCATTATACCTGCCATGGGAATTGAAGTCGCACGAGCAGAACTTACGCCGGATTCCCTGAAGCTTTTGAACCGCATGAAAAAGAATTATGTTTTTGGAAATTATCAGTTACTGGACAGTCTTTTGCATATTGCCGTAAGCTATTCAGTCGTGCAGTCATTGTTGCTGGGAAATGATCCTTCGGGTTATCATACGTTAAGCTCAACAGTAGGTACCGACAGGGAAGGTTATTTGATCACGTTTCACAAAGAGAAAAATGACACAGGAAGTAATGTGGTAAATAGAAATGCTCCGGTGCAGATGATACAAAAAGTCTGGTTGGATCCGACCAATTTTAAAATACGAAAACTGTATTTTGAGCAACAAACTACCGGCCAGAAAACCAAAGAACTTCTGGTTTATTATGATAGTTACCAAAATATTCAGGGACAACTTCTTCCTGCGAAGATGAGGATTGTTTTAAATTCACGGCCAAAGACAGAAATTTTTCTTACTTTTAAAAAAATTGAATTAGACAAAACTTACGGGTTTCCTTTTTACATCCCCGAAGATTATAAGAAACTGTTTTAAAAACCGTTATGGTAACTAAAAACAAGTACAAGCTCCTGTTTCTTTTCCTGATGATTTTCGCGTTTACTTCCGAGGCAGCAGGACAGGACAACCTTGCTGGGCTTAAGAAAAGAAGAGGGCAACTTGAAAAGGAAATAGAATATACCAACAAACTCATCTCCAAAATTGGCGAAAGCAAAAGCAACACGCTTTATTCCCTCGACCTGCTCAACAATAAGATCATCCGTCGCCAGGAACTCGCTGCCACGTTGAAACGTGAGGTTTACCTGCTCACTGACAGCATTTCTTCTCTGAATGTAAGTGTACAAAAACTCGACACCCGGTTAGGCTATCTTAAAAATGAATATGCACGCATTGCCTATTATGCTTCTAAAAACGACAATGCCTATTCTCGTCTCATATTTTTGTTTTCTTCAAGCGACATCAACCAGGCTTATCAGCGGATGCGCTATTTGTCAGAAATTTCATCATACATAAGAAATGAAGCCGGACGAATTAAAGATCTGGAAGCTGTAAAAGAGCAAAAAAAAGAAGCCCTGGAAAGTAGGATTCAGGAGAAGAAAAAAATGCTCGATATGGAAGTATCGCAGCTTTCTTTATTACAACTGGAACAGCAAAAGAAGAACCGCCTTAAAAGGAAACTTTCAATACGGGAACGCAACTTGCGGAAACAACTCACAGCAAAGGAAAAAGAATCGCAGTTACTGAATCGAAAAATCGAAGAAGCCATTGCAAAAGCCACAGAACGTGCTAAGAAAGCCACACGAGGGGAAGCCAAAAATATTCGCGTCAACAATTTAAAACTGAGCTCGTTGTTCTTATCTGATAAAGGAAAACTGCGCTGGCCGGTGAAAAACGGAATTGTTTCACAAACCTTTGGAATTCACAACCATCCTATCCTGAAGCATGTGAAAATAAGAAACAATGGTATCAACATTGCAACCGACAGAGGTGCTGTCGCAAGAGCGGTATTTCAGGGCATCGTGGTAAGCGTAATGCCCATCACCAGCACCAACATTGCCATTATCGTAAAACATGGTGATTATTTCACCGTGTTTTCCGGCCTGGACCGGTCTTTTGTTAAACAAGGAGAATCCGTACAACCCGGGAAAGTATTAGGAACCGTTCATACCAACCTTCAGGGGAAAACAGAACTGCATTTCGAATTGTGGAAAGGACGGCAATATCAAAATCCTTCCGGCTGGCTTGCTAAAAGATAGATGTTAATTACTAGATTACTAAAATGGAATTTATTGAAACACAAAAGCTTTTTATTAAAAATATGGTTTGCAACCGTTGCATCATGGCGGTGGAATCCGAACTGAAAAAACTGAATCTAAAACCGGTTTCTGTGATACTTGGAGAAGTTATAGTGGAAGGAAACATAAATACGGAAACACTTTCAAAACTTGAGAAAAACCTGAAATCCTTTGGTTTCAATCTTATTGATGATAAGAAAAGCCAGCTCATCGAAAAGATCAAAACAGAAATTATAAACATGATCCATTACGATCAGGAAATTGAAGGACATACCAATTTTTCGAATCATCTGGTAAAAACGCTGGGGCACGAATATTCCTATCTCAGCAACCTGTTTTCTTCAGTTGTGGGAACCACCATCGAAAAGTTTTTAATCCTACAGCGCATCGAGCGGGTGAAGGAATTATTGATTTATGATGAACTTTCACTGAACGAAATCGCCTGGAAAACAGGTTACAGCAGCGTGCAACATCTTTCTAATCAGTTTAAAAAAGTCATCGGAATGAATCCTTCCTCTTACAAGAAAATGCAGATCAGAAACCGGAAAGCGCTGGATGAGGTTTAAGGTAGAAGGGTAAGAGGGCTGGAAGGTGGGTGAAAGTGAACAGGAAGCTGAAAAATTTGAGTACATCTCTGTTCTGTTGAGAGTTGAGACCCGGGGGAAAAGGATACTCATAGTGATATGACAACTTAAAATAATATCAAATATCCATTAACTATTCTTGATTTTTGAAGTTCCCAAATCATTAATTGGAAATGGGTGTCCAAAAGCAACAGGCTCTTTCTCAGGATTAACTTTGATATAAAAAAGTCACAATTCTGAGGGACTTTCAGGAGGAATTGTGCGCCATTGTCCCGTGA
>CAZPPK010000004.1:0-38568 GCA_964588415.1 uncultured Lentimicrobiaceae bacterium | reverse complement strand
CTCAGTCAAAATCAATTTAACTTAAATTTTGCTTGGTAAGGATCGACTAATTAATCTTAAGATAAATTACTAATGTTTCACGCTTCCGTTAACCCTCTTTAAGAAAGTGAATTAGCAGTCGTAATATTTTATACTCCGTTATATTATTCAATAATTTATAAATTCTATTTTCGATCAGGCAGCTTCACCTATTACAACTCCCAAGTCAAACAGTTTCTTTATTGGCCGAATTGCATGGCCATTATTAATGATCTGTTCAAGCATGTCCATTTCGCCCTCCATTTTAAAGAACGAAAAATAAAATCCGGTTCAACCCAGCTTTGGGTAAATCCGTTTTTCAACTCTGACAACTTATTTATATCTTTGTGCTGTAGCATGGTTGTGTGTTTTGGAAAAAACCTTGCTAAGATAATGAATTTCATTGAATTAGCAAGCATCCGCGCTACTTTTTTACTTCATATCATCTTTATTTTCAAGCTTTTTTGATGTGCGAAACATTAGTTAATATCATAAAGACAACAAACCATCTTGGAAAAATGAAATTATGGTGACAAAACTTACCACCATTCTATTGTTTGTAAATATTTTTACTTTCTCAGTAAAATCTTATTGTCAGGAAATTAGGGTTACTCTGAACATGAAAGATGTCAGTATTTCAAGCGTCCTTGATGAGATATCCGACCAAAGTGGATATACTTTTGCCTGGAGTAGTAAGTTTGTCGATGTCGACAAAAAAGTGGACTTTGAATGCGGTAAATGCACTTTAGTTCAAGCACTCAATCGACTCTTTGATGGTACTAATATCAGGTATGAATTTGTTGATAAGAAAGTGATTCTTATTCCCGAAGAATTAAAAACGATACCCAGACCGAACGGTAGGGGTGATATTTCAGGAACCGTGAAATCTTCTTCAGGTAAAATTCTTCAGGGGGTGAATATTGCAGTTAAAGGAACATCTAAAGGCACTATTACTGATAGTAAGGGTGTTTTTGAATTAGATGGACTTGCCGATGGAACTTATGAATTGGTTGTAAGTTTCGTGGGATTCAAATCTCTGGTTTTTAAAGTTGATGTTTTTGACGGGAAGCTTGACAATGTAAATATTAAGATGGCTCCCGACATGTTAAACTTGAATACTATTGTGGTTACTGGAGTGCAGAACCCGGAATCGGCAATGAGATCTAGCGTTGCGATTACCACAATGAGTAGCACTGAAGTGGAAAAGCTAAACACTAGTAATGCCGCTAAAGTGTTGGAATTTGTTCCTGGGTTTTATCTGGAAACATCAGGTGGAGATGTCGGCAATAACTTATTTGTACGTGGAATTCCTTCAGCTGGAGCGTATCAGTTTGTACAGATACAGGAAAACGGCCTTCCTGTATTTGAGGATGGAGCTCTTCAGTTTAGCAATGCGGACAACTACTTTCGTATTGATGCTAACCTGGACCGGATTGAAGCTGTGAGAGGAGGCTCTTCTTCAATTTTTGCCAGCAATTCACCGGGAGGTATTGTGAACTTGATTAGTAAAACGGGTGGCCCTGTCTTGCGTGGATTTGCAAAGATATCGTCTGCTGATTATGGAATGTTACGCACTGACCTGAATGTTAACGGCCCTCTATCCAAAAATATCCGTTTTAGTATTGGTGGTTTCTATCGATATGGTAATGGTGTCAGAGACGCTGGTTTTGCAGGCAATAAAGGGGGGCAGTTGAAGGCTAATTTTACATTTTTACATAAAAACGGTTATATCCGGACTTTTTTCAAATTTTTAAACGACAGGAATATTTTCTATTTGCCTATTCCTATTCAAAATCAGAGCCATCCCGCAAGTGTGCCGGGATTTAATGCAAATTATGGCACATTGGCAAGTATATACGACAGTAAGATCAGCGTTCCAATGGTTGGTGGCGGAACATTTACCAGGGATCTCCAAAACGGAATTCATCCAATTGTTACAGCAATCGGGGCGGAACTGTTTCAGAATTTAACTCAGTCGTGGACCATCAAGAATGCTTTCCGTTTTACCAACATCGATCTGAGCTATGATGCCATGTTTTCTATGGGTAATCCGCTTTTAGCTACTGATCTTGGGAATTCTGTATTTGGTGATGGAAATTATCAGTACTCTTATGTGGATAATGGCAAAATAATCTCCAACCCGGCATCGATGAATGGAAACGGACTCGTAGTACAGCCCGGATTCTGGAGTGTCGACAGAAATATGAACAACTTCGCTGATAAATTGAGTATTACTAAAAAGGTCGGGGCTCACCATATTTCTGCGGGATACTACTTTTCGCATTATGCTGCTACTCAATTCTGGTATTGGTCACAAGTTTTAATGGAAGTGGCCATCAAGCCCCATCTGCTTAACCTTACCGATCTCGCTACAGGCCGGTCCTATACTTGGAACGGGATTAGTAATATTGGATTTTATGGAAGAAATTCATTTATTGAAGGACTTATTAATGCCATTTATCTTGATGATGAGTTCAATATTGGTGAGAATTTGTCAGCCGAAGTGGGAGTACGGTATGAAATGAATAAGTACTCGGGTTCTCTGGAAGGAGATGCAACGGGTAATCTGCCTGACCAGGATTCTCTGCTGACGCCAGCTTTAAATACTGCCTGGGTCGGAAGTGGCCGGTTCAAATATTTTACTTATAACATTAACAGGGCATCATGGACGGTTGGATTGAATTACCTCTTCTCGAAGAATACAGCTGTATATGTGCGTGCCAGCAGTGGTTTCCGAGCTCCTGTTGAAGAATCATTTATGGATAACATCAGTAATGAAAGTAATCTGAAACCCACTTTTGTAAATCAGTATGAATTGGGTTGTAAACATTCTTCATCCACCATTGCAGTGTTTGCCAATGCATTTTTTATGGCTATGAAAAACCTGCCGTTTACAGATATTCTGGCCAACGGCCAATCTGAAAATAAGTTTGCATCTGCGAGAAACTTAGGCTTGGAGTTAGAGACCATCGTGAAATTCGGCATTTTTGGTTTTCAATTTAACGGAACATTACAGAGCCCGCAATTTTCTAATTTTCAGTATCATAATACGGCAAATGGAACACTTATCGATAATAATGGCAAGCAAGTAAGAAGAATCCCTAAGATTTTTTTTCATCTGGAGCCAGCGTTAGATATTACACATAATTTGAATGTTTATATCCGTTACAGCGTGTACGGGAAAAAATTCCAGGATAATGAAAATCTGGCTACGTTGCCTGGATATACTGTGTTTGATGCAGGCGCTTCCTACCAGTTACAAGCAATTCGTTTTGCGATTACCGGTAATAATCTTTGCAATACAATCGGGTTGACTGAAGGAGATCCTAGGACAAGTCCTAATACCGGTGCTTATTATTACATGGCAAGACCTATTCTGGGAAGAAATTATAAATTTTCGATTAGTTATCAATTTTAACATTATCAGTTCGATGTTGTAAACCTGCTCTTCAGTTTTCTTTGTTGAAAGGAGTGCTGGTTCCTCATTAGTTTTCTTATTCATTCATCTACCCTGATTTTACTGGGGCTATTAAATATTTTTGTTATGGTTGATCTATTGTTAGTTGGTAACCGGTTTGGTCGCAACTGGCGGTAGCCTTACAATTATCTTCCAACATCAAATCCGGCTCATCTCTAAATTTTCCTATTTTAGCATTCTTGATTTCACCTGTTAATAATACTGATCTATGAATAAAATGTACCTGAGTAAAGAAAAGAAATTTGATAAAAGCTACCTTGAAATGGCGCATGTATGGGCAAAAAATTCCTATTGCAAACGCAGGCAGGTTGGGGCTTTGCTCGTAAAAGAACGCATGATCATTTCTGATGGTTATAACGGAACGCCGTCGGGATTTGAAAATGTTTGCGAGGACGAAGACAATCACACCAAGCAGTATGTGTTGCATGCGGAAGCCAATGCCATTACCAAAGTAGCCAAATCCAATAACAGCAGCCAAGGAGCCACCCTTTATATTACTGATTCACCTTGTATGGAGTGTGCCAAACTGATCATTCAGGCAGGCATTTCAAGAGTGGTTTACGATCGTGAATACCGCATCAAAGATGGACTGGAGCTTTTGCAAAGGGCAGGAGTGGATATTGAACATATTTCTAGCGAAAGCTGATGGATTGATTCACCGATATCTCATTGAGAACCATTAGGAATTCGCTCAAAATCATGGCGGTAGCGCCCCAGACAATTTCGCCGTTCAAGTAAAAACAGGGAACTTTAACTTCTTTTCCTTCTCTCGATATGATGGATTCTTCAACCTGTAGATCAGGGTTTATAAAATCAGTGATGGCGACTTCTATGACTCTTGTGGTTTCAACGCCATCTACCTGAAAAACAGGCTTCTCTGGATAAAAGCCGACATAAGGCTGTACCCGGAAATTGCTGGGGGGAATATAAATTTCACTGAGCCTCCCTGAAATTCTAACTTTTTTAATATCAATCCCGACTTCTTCCTGTGACTCCCGTAAAGCAGTAAATTCCAAGTCATCGTCTGAGTTTTCATATTGACCTCCCGGAAGGGCGATCTGATCACTGTGAACTCCGTTGTAATCTGCCCTCTTGATTAGAGCGAAATTCAATGCGTCGTAATTCGGGTATAACAACATAAGTACGGCGCTTAATTTGACGTTTTTTAAAGGAATCGGATTGAGAAGCGATGCTTTGCGTGTAGGTGGAACCATTTTTTCATGCGCTAATGTTCCTGGTAATGACCTTGTAAGTCTTTGATTTAATATTGATTCAAACAATTGAAAATCAAGTTCATTCATCATATTTTCCTGTTCCATTCATGTAATATTAGGAAATTGATCTCCGTTTTTTTGATTACAAAGATAGCTGATTGGACATTAAGAAATTGCAGGTGCAAGTCCGGTTTCTTAGCGTGGAATTCAGGAAAATGTGGCTCAATGCCTTAAGCAATAACTTCATCCACCACATCTTCTTCCTTACGAAGATTCTGGATGATAAAATCCTGACGGTCAGGGGTATTCTTGCCCATATAAAATGCCAGTGTTTCGGGAACTGAAGATTCCCTTTTCAGGATAACTGGATCAATCCGCATACTCTTGCCAATGAAATGTTTGAATTCTTCCGGTGAAATTTCGCCAAGTCCTTTAAACCGGGTGATCTCTGGATTTGGTTTTAGCTTTTCAATGGCACTGATACGCTCTTGTTCGTTGTAACAATAGATGGTTCCCTTTTTGTTCCGGACCCTGAAAAGTGGCGTTTGCAAGATAAACAAATGGCCTGCTTTAACCAGATCAGGATAAAACTGAAGGAAGAATGTCATCAAAAGAAGCCTAATGTGCATACCGTCCACATCAGCATCAGTAGCGATGACAATGTAGTTATAGCGAAGATCTTCCAGACTTTCATCAATATTCAATGCAGCCTGCAAGAGGTTAAATTCTTCGTTTTGGTAAACGATTTTTTTGCTTAGACCATAGCTATTCAGCGGTTTTCCCTTCAGGCTGAAAACAGCCTGAGTCTGAACATCTCTTGATTTGGTAATGGAACCACTTGCAGAATCTCCTTCAGTAATAAAAAGCGTCGTTTCCAGCCGTTTCTCATGATTTGAGTTGAGTTGAACCCTACAGTCTCTCAGCTTTTTATTATGAAGGCTGGCCTTTTTAATGCTTTCGCGGGCAAGCTTTTTAATGCCCGCCATGTCTTTTCGTTCTTTTTCAGATTCAAGGATCTTGCGGTAAAGCAGGTCAGCGGTTTCGGTATGAATGTGCAGGTAGTTGTCGAGGTTTCGTTTGATAATATCCCCAATATAATTTCTGATACTTTGTCCGTTGGTTTCCAGGTATTGCGATCCTAACTTGGTCTTGGTTTGGGATTCAAAAACGGGTTCCTGCACTTTGATGCTGACTGCTGCAATGAGCGAAGTGCGGATATCGCTGGTTTCAAAATCTTTTTTATAAAATTCACGGATGGTCTTTACCAAAGCTTCTCTGAAAGCGCTCTGATGCGTCCCGCCCTGTGTTGTATGCTGACCATTTACAAAAGAATAATACTCTTCTGTATAAGAGCGTGAACTATGTGAAAATGCGCATTCAAAATCACCTTCTTTAATCCTGATGATGGGATAAGTGACAGGGCCATTACCATCGATATTGTGCTCCAGCAGGTCAAGCAACCCGTTTTTTGCCTGCATGGCCTGCCCGTTATAAGTGACAGTAACACCATTGTTGAGGAAAACATAATTCCACAACATTTCTTCCACATAATCAGGAATGTAATGAAAATTTGCGAAAATTTTTTCATCCGGAATGAAAGTAACAATGGTCCCCGGCTTTTCGGAACACTCCTGGACGGGTTCATCTTTTGTGAGTTCACCCCGTTGGTATTCCACAATTTTGGTTTTGCCTTCGCGGATGGACTGCACCCGAAAGTAGGAAGAAAGGGCGTTTACGGCTTTGGAGCCCACACCATTTAATCCCACTGATTTTTTAAAGACTTTTGAATCATATTTGGCACCCGTATTTATCTGACTTACACAAGCATGTACTTTCCCTAAAGGCATTCCCCTGCCGTAATCACGGACGATAACGGTCTTTTCTTCGATGGTAATTTCAATGGTATTGCCATTGCCCATAATAAACTCATCAATAGAGTTATCGAGAATTTCTTTCAGAAGAACATAAATCCCGTCATCGGGAGAATTCCCATCTCCTAACTTACCGATATACATTCCCGGTCTGAGCCGGATGTGTTCTTTCCAGTCCAGTGACCTGATGCTGTCATCATTATATTCTGCCGACATTTCTTCTAATTTCCTACAAAAATAGGGGATTGGGCAAGAAAAACAAGGTATCTGGCAAATAGTTGTTAAACGGGTATTGTTAAGAAAACATGCTAAGAAATTGAATTTGAGAAAAGGACAGGCATTTAACTAATTTGATCCGACAATTTTTTTTGCGGCTTGAAGTTAAAAAAACGCTGTAAATCCATATCTACAGCGTTAGATTCATTTGCAGGCAATCTTTTCAACAACAAAATACAGTTTGTCTCCTTTATAGAAATTATTGTTTCTTTTGTGTTGAAATTTTGAAGGGGGAATAAAGCGGGCAAAAGCTGAAAAGTGCAGTGGCAATAGGAATGATGGCAATCAGTCCCCACCAGCTTTTAAAATAAATCCCTAATATGGCTATCACAACTCCGATAACCAACCTGATAATTTTGTCGACATTTCCCACATTTTGTTTCATGTTTTTTCGATTTAAGGATTAATAGCTAAACAAAAATAACAAACGGATTGAAACCGGTTGGTGACAAAAGTTACTTAAGGTCAACAATTTCGATATAACCGCGGTGGTTGACGATCTTTTTACCCTTTTCCAGCTGTTTCAACAACCGTGAAACCACTTCGCGGGCGGTACCTAATTGGTCAGCCAGTTCCTGATGCGTGGTTTTCACAGTATTGTTCTCATCTTTCATTTGCTTAAGATGTTTGATAAGCCTGTACTCAATTTTTCTGAACGTAACCGAATCAACAACACTGATCAGTTCTTTGAATCTGATATGAAATGTTTTTACGATGAATTCATTTAATTTTGGATAGGATATCAATAATTCTTCGAAATCCTTTAGCGGAATTGTAAGCAGTTGTGTATCGTTTTCAGTTTCAGCAAAAACCGCACTGGTCTGGTGCTGAAGCCCTGAAGCCAGTGTCATGGCACAGCTTTCACCGGGTTTTATGGAGTAAAGCATCACCTCTTTTCCCGATTCATCCTGCCGTGAAACTTTAATCTGGCCTTTGATTACCAAAGGTATTACTCTGATATAATCTCCTTGATTGATAATTGGTTGATGCTCAGCAATTTCCAATAACTGACTCCTGCCTAACATTTCGTCAGCCAGTTCTCCGTTAAGAAAAACTTTTCTTAAAAAAAGGTGGATATCTTCCATTTATCAAAAATATAAAACTTTAAATATATAAAACTTTATATAACGGTTACCAAATTTTACGAAACGCCTATATACCTTATATTTTAGGCGGAATGATATTGAAGATCTTTCATATTTATTATTTTTACGCGACCTTAAATAATCGATTATGCAAAAAAACACTTTTTGGATGGCTGTTTTGGTTTTATCTTTACCAATAACCTCCTTATTTGCCCAAAACAGGCAGTTGATTCCCATTGAAGTCCAGAATGCCTACAAAAATGAAACCCGTTCTATGACAGGCCAACCTGGCCCTAAATACTGGGAAAACCATGCAAATTACAAGATTAAAGCATCATTACTGGCAGATGAAAGCCGTTTAAAGGGCAGTGAAAGTGTGACATATTTTAACAATAGCCCTGATACATTAAAGACTATTGTTATCAGGCTTTACCAGGATATATACAAAAAAGGTGGCACGCGTGCCAGCGATATCAGCCCCAAAGATGTGACAACGGGAGTTCATATCTTTTCACTTAAAATTGATGGTAAAGATGTTAAAATGACTACTGGCCAAATGAGCTATTTTTTTGGAATCAACCATGTTGTCAAGTTGCCTAAGCCTTTGGTGCCGGGTGATTCACTTACCATGGATGCAAGCTGGGAATTTCATATTCCAGACATCAGTCACAACCGGATGGGAGAATTTGGAAAAGGGCGGTTTCTTATTGCCTACTGGTATCCGCAAATTGCAGTCTTTGATGATATTAGCGGCTGGGATATGGTCAATTTCAATGGGATTACGGAATTCTATAATGATTTTAACAATTATGATGTGACGTTGACGACCCCTGCAGGTTATGCTGTTTGGACCACTGGTCATCTAAACAACCCAAAGAAAATTTATGCAAAGCCTGTTTTAAAGCGCCTGAAAGAAGTTGCCAAATCCGATAATATTATTTCAGTTATTAATCAGAAAGACTGGAATGAAAATAAGGTTTTGAAAACAAACAGACCCAATACATGGAAATATTCAGCTCGATATGTCAGTGATTTTTCATTTGCAGCGGCCTTAAAATACAATTGGGATGCATCTTCTGTTCTGGTTGATACCGCTACCGGAAGGCGTGTTAGGGTAGATGCCATTTATCCTGATTCTTCGAGATCCTTTCAAAATGGCGCCCGTTATGCACGCATGAGTATAAAATTCATGTCATTTCAGATGCCAGGTTATCCTTATCCGTTTGAGCATATGACATCGTTCAGCAATGGCACACTGGGTGGTGGAATGGAAACGCCTATGATGGCAAATGATGGAGATCCTACAGATACTGTGAATGCTGCTGGATTGATATTCCACGAAATTTCACATTCCTATTTTCCATTTTTTATGGGAACTAATGAGCAAAAATATGCCTGGATGGATGAAGGCTGGGCTACTTATTTTTCAGGAGTCTTTGAAGATCATTTTTTCCCCGGTAATCATTATGCCCAAAGGTTCGCCGGTATTTTTAGCAGAACAAGCGGTCACCAATTTGAGTTGCCACCCATAATCCTTTCTAATTCTTTTGACAACTGGAGACATTATAGTATTCAGGCATATACCAGACCTTATTTAGCTTATAAATATCTTGAAAATGTTATGGGAGAAAAAGCTTTCAAACATGCTTTGTTGAGCTATATTAAGATATGGAACGGAAAGCATCCTATTCCTTTCGATTTCTTTAATGTTTTTCAGAATGATTATGGGAAAGATATCATGTGGTTTATCAAACCCTGGTTTTTTGGTCCCGGTTATGCAGATCAGGCACTGGTTAAAGTGACACAATCTAATCAGATTATAGTTTCAAATGTCGGAGGCCTTCCTATGCCAGTTCATTTAAAGGTCGAATTTACCGACGGAAGTGTTCAAAATATTGTGGAACCGGTTTCGATCTGGGAAAATAATATGAATCGCGCTATGGTTCAGGCAGATAAAAATAAAAAAATCAAAAGTATTACTTTAGGGGATGCTACCATTCCTGATGTTGACAAATCGAATAATCACATGAAAATGTGACGATTATTGCCAATAAGAAAGAAAAATATTTGAATTGTAGTTTGTTAAATGGTCAGTTGCTAATAGCTGACCGTTTAGTTATTTTTACATTCAGTTTTGCACTTGAGTTATGAATAAAATACGACTTATTCTTATCGGATTTTTTTGGCTTGTTTTCTTACAGGCGACGGCTCAAACGGTAGCTCCGTTTAAATATTTTATTCAGTTTACCGATAAGAACAATTCACCCTATTCAATTTCTCATCCGGAGGCATTTTTATCTGTCCGGGCATTGGCAAGGAGGGCTGCTCATGGAATTGCCATAAAGGAAAATGATTTACCTGTGAATCCGGAATATATAAAGGAAGTTGCAGCAAAAGGAGTGACTGTTTTGAATGCATCCAGATGGCTGAATGGTGTCATTATTTATACAGCAGATTCAAGTTTGGTAGATGGTGTTGAAGCATTGCCTTTCGTGAAAAGAACCATTATTTTCAAAAATGCTCCCCGGAAAGAGAAAGCTTTTTTTAAAAATGAAGTTTATTTAAGAATAAATCCTAATCCACGGACAAAAGCTTCTTCATTTTCAGAAGAGAGATATGGTTTGGCGCTTACGCAGATTAAACAAATTGACGGGATTCCTCTTCATGATTCAGGATACCTCGGACAAAATATGGTCATTGCGGTTTTGGACGGTGGATTTATAAATATTCCCAACCAGATGGTTTTTGACAGTCTTCGTGCCCAGAACAGGATTTTGGGAACAAAAGATTTTGTTCATCCTGATGGAAATGTTTATACCGAAAGTGAACATGGCCGTATGGTTTTATCCTGCATGGCTGCTGATGAACCTGGCCTGATGATAGGAACCGCTCCCGATGCTTCCTACTGGTTGCTACGGTCTGAGGATGTGAATTCTGAAAATGTGATAGAAGAATATTATTGGGTTTGCGCTGCCGAATTTGCCGACAGCGTCGGTGCTGACGTGATAAATAGTTCTTTGGGATATACAGCCTTCGATAATAGCGCTACGTCCCACACTTATGCAGATATGAACGGCGAAATAGCCATTTCTACCATTGGAGCTGAAATTGCGGCCAGCAAAGGGATCTTGGTTGTTAACAGTGCCGGTAACAGTGGCTTCAATTTAACTTTTCCGTGGGTAGGCGCCCCAGCTGATGGTGACAGCGTTTTTACCATTGGGGCTGTGAACGCGAGCGGGATTAGGGCAGCTTTTAGCTCAATTGGCCCCACTTATGATGGACGAATAAAACCTACGGTCATGGCTATGGGACAAGGAAGTACTGTGGCTGATGCAGACAGCGGGGTACTTTTTGCCAGCGGAACTTCTTTTTCTTCACCCATAATGGCCGGAATGTGCGCCTGTTTGTGGCAAGCTCATCCCAAAGCCAGTAATATACAGATCATGGAAGCCATCAAGGAAACCGCTTCCAACCATTTAAATCCAAATAATTCTATCGGATGGGGTATCCCTGACTTTGCAAAAGCCGATTCGTTACTAACAGTTATTTTTCCGTCGACAAATGATTTTTCAACTGGTGACGTCCGAATTACTCTTGCCCCGAACCCGTTTCATTTCTATCTTCAGGTTAAATTGGCAGGTATAGAAGGGAAATTGAACATAAAAATATATAACCTTAGTGGGCAGATCATATTTCAAAAAACTTACCCTTCAGGAACAACCTTAGTAACATTTGGAATTGGAGATTTGAATCTCTTGTCACCTGGACTGTATCTGATGAGATTAGAAAGTGGTCAGCATGTTTATTTCAAGAAACTGGTGAAAGAGTAGAACCCTCTGAAAAAGAAATTTCTTCGATGTGGGAATTGTATGTAAATACATTTCCAAACTTTTTAAATGGAAAGTTAGGTTTTTTAGAATGTCCAAAAATACTGATGAGCTTACTTTTCTTTAATTTTTGTAGCGTCTTTCAGCATGTTTTTAGGATTGATTTTTTCGACATCCTTTTTAAGGCCACTTACTTCTGAAGCAACATCTTTAAGATCGTTGACAAGTTCACCGTCCTGGGTGGCTTTTTTGAATTCATGAATTCCTTTTCCCAATCCTTTGGCAAGTTCAGGGATTTTTTTACCTCCAAACAACAAAAGGACAGCCGCTAAAATCATAAGCAGTTCCTGTGTCCCAATTATACCGCATTGCTGAATCATAGTAATTAAGTTTTCGCAAATGTATATAATTCTCTAACTTTTTGTTCTAACAAAGTACTATTTTGTGAACTATTAAATTTAGGTACATTTGAGAAGATGAAGATTTTGTTAGATACAGAATATTAGATGTTTGTGGGTTTCTCGCAACGATCTGTGAATAAAAATGTCTGACCTTAGGTTTCTTAATTTTAGTTAAAATTTTCTGGCGCATAGTTTTTTTCTGTTAATCAGGTTATTTTTTAAAAGCTTTAATCGGAAATTCTTTTAAATGCAGTAATTTTGCAAAACCGTCAGGCTGTTCTATCGTCTCGCTTCAGGTGAGTAGGAAAGTCGGGACAACACAGGGCGCCATACTTCCTAACGGGAAGGTTCTGCCGGAAGGCAGAAACAGCAAGTGCCACAGAAAATTACCGCCTCGCCCATGGCGAGGTAAGGGTGAAAACGTGGGGTAAGAGCCCACGCGTAGCGATGGCGACACCGTTACGGGGTAAACCTTATGGGTTGCAAGGCCAAATATTCCGGCGATCCCGTTCCAGACGGGATAAGGACTGCCCGTCCGATGCCGGTGGGTAGGCTGCTTGAGCTTTGTGGTGACACAAAGTCTGGATAAATGATAGAAACTTTGCCTTCGGGCAATTTACAGAATCCCGCTTACAGGCCTGACGGTTTTTAATTAGTGAAACTCTATTTTGAAAATCCGCGATAAGCGGAGCATTCGAAATAGTTAGTTGAACTAATCCCGCTTTTTCAGCGGGATATAGGTTAATACCCCGACCCTCTGGGTCGGAAACAATAATGTTTGCAAAGCAAACTCCTTTTAATACCTCGATGGCTCTGCCTCGGGGTAGTTTATTTTTTAAAACGCTTTAACACATCTTCAATTGAAAAACCTTTTTCTTTTGCAAGATAAGCATAGCCTTCCTGGATGGCTTGTAACAAGTTATCAATATCTGATTTTTCCTGATACAAACTGATTTGAATGCGAATCCCGGAATTGTTAAAAGGAACAGCAGGATATAAACCTGCAGTACTGGTCAGATGATTCCTGAAGATAAACCTTCCGACTTCAAAAACAGTCTCCGGTTTCCCTGTGGGGAAATAAGCGGTTGGTGTCCTGGTGTAATCCGCCAGTGGGAGACCTAATTCTTCAGTTCTGTCATAAAAGTAATTTATTAATTCCGATAATCTTTCCTGAAGCACGACAATTTCGTCGCTAAGATGAATTTTTGAAGAAGCAATCAGACCACCTAATGTAGATGATTCGAGGGGCCCCGTAAACATCAGAGGCCCACTGAGATAAACCAACAGTTTTTTAATTTCCTCGCTCGGACAAACGATGGCTCCGCCTCCTGCGCCATATCCCTTTCCAAAGGAAACAGCTATGATCATTTTAGGATGTTGTTTTATTTGGGACAGAACATGACCAGAGCCGTTGGGTCCGACCCAACTAATTCCGTGTGCATCGTCAACATAAGTGTAAAATTCTTCGTAGGTATCTAATAACCTGACTATGTCTTTGGCAGGAAACAAATCCCCATACATGGAATAAACACCATCTCCCAGATACCATATTTTTTTATGGTCTTTTCGCAATTCTTTGATCCTGTCTTCAAGTTGCGTCAGATTATTATGTCTTACAATCTCGACATGAACACCGCGAGATTTGACCATTTCAACTGCCATTCCAATGGTCGAATGTGCATGATGGTCCATAATTACTGCATCCTTTTTGTCTATAAGCAGAGGAATAGCACCAATATGTGCCAATGTCGTTTTGGGGAATAAAACAACAGGGTTTCCGAATACCTGACTTAAGATTTCCTCTGCTTGATCAGTAATTTCTGCATGCATAAATTCTCTGGAAATGGATAAATTAAAACCATTGTTACGAATAGCTTCAATAGCACCATTCTTTATACGCTCATCATGCATCAGCATAAGATAGTCACTCAGAGAAAAAGGAATGTACTTTTCTCCTTTGATAATAACCTCTCTATTGCCAGGCTGTGACTCCTTTCTCGAAGCTAAGTGACCAAATCCAAATTTTTTTGAATAATCAATTACTTCGTAAGCTTTTTCAATTAAAGAATTTCCCATTTTTAGTAGTTTTAAAAATTTATCAAATTTAAATTTTATTTGGGAATTATTTTCCAAAACTGGGAAAAAACGATATAGATTCCTTTTATGAACTATAAATATGTATATTTACTGTTAATAAATAATGTTACAACTTTACTTTAACTATGAAATTGAACTCATTGCTTACCAATAAAAAAGAATATGACGATATAGAGTTTGGAAAACAATTCGTCACTCCATTATGTCTAGGTGGCGTCATATTTTCTTTTGTTGCGATCTTTATTAATACCCAATTGGATTTTGGGATAATATCAAAATTAATTCCCTATGTAGGTTTTGTCATTTTTGGATTTTTATATTACATGGCATACAAAGGAAAGTACCTAATCTTTGTTAAATGGTTTTTGGTTTCTGCTGCATTATTATTTGTGAATATTCTATGGTACTATAATTTTGGTTCTCAGGGGCCCGTACTCTACTTTTTTGTATTGATCTACAGTTACTTGATTTTTTTGCTTGAAAGGAAACAACTGTTTTTTACAAGCTTGATTTTGGTCCTTAACGTGGCTATATTGTATTACATTGATAATCGTTTCCCAAGCCTTACCGGACATTATCCTTCCATCGGAGCAAGGATAGAAGATGTTTATACAGGAATTTTTCTTTATTTCTTCCTGATATTTATTGTGATGAGAGGTGCTAAGAACATTTATATCACTCAATATAAAAAGGCCAAAAAAGCCGATCAGTTAAAATCTTCCTTTTTGGCTAATATGTCACATGAAATTAGAACTCCATTAAATGCTATTGTTGGTTTTAGCAATATTCTGGCTGATGAGAATCTGACTGTGGAAGAAAAAAAACAATACATCGAAATTATAAATGGCAGCAATGATTCGCTGTTGAGGCTGGTAAACGATATTTTGGATGTTTCGATGATAGAATCGGACCAGCTTAGCTTGGTTACAACTCGATGCGACGTAGGAAACCTTATGGACAATCTGAAAGAAACTTATTTATTAAAACTAAATGAGAGCCATACAATTCGATTGATAAATAAAAAAATGCCTGGTCATGTTCTTGTGAAGACAGATAGTGCCCGTTTGCAACAGGTTATGATAAATCTGCTTGATAATGCCGTTAAATATACGGAAAAGGGAGAAATTGAGTTCGGGTTCTCAGTTGAAGATAAATACCTGAAATTTTATGTAAAAGATACTGGCATAGGAATTAAAGACTATCACCTAAACTATCTTTTCGACAGGTTTTACAAGGTAGAGGATGATAACACAAAATTATTTAGGGGTACCGGTATTGGACTTTATCTTTCAAAAAGAATTGTAGGAATGCTTGGCGGTGAAATCTGGATAGAATCTGAATATGGCAAAGGAAGTATGTTTTATTTTACAATTCCAAAGACTGATTTCCAGATTGAAATGAATGAAAATGAACCTGATTTAGGAAATCATGAAAATCTATTGACTAATATTGAAAATAGAGTTAAAATTTTGATTATAGACGACCAGGAATCTAATCAACAATACTATACAGCACTTTTGAAACCTGGCAATTTTGAACTGGTTCAGGCTTTTAGCGGGATGGAAGGTATAGAAGCTTTTGAAAAACATCCTGACATCGGTTTAATATTGCTTGATTTGAAAATGCCTGATATAGACGGCTTTGAAGTGCTAAAGGAAATTAGAAAGAAAAGTACAGGAATTCCGATAATTGCTCAGACTGCTTATGCAATGGCAGCTGATAAGGAGAAATGCCTGGAGGCTGGTTTCAATGATTATATTGCTAAACCGGTTCAAAGAGAAGCTTTGGTTAGTTTAATTGCCAAGTATTTGCCACACAAAAACCTTAGTAGTTGATGCAAAATACTCTTATGATTTTAAAATCTCGTAATGAAACTAAAGAACATATTTCAAAATGTATTTGACATCTTTAGAATAAAAGATGGAGAACATTTGGTAGATACAGAAAAAGCCCATTTGTTTGAAAAGAGTTTTTTAGTTCCGCTTAGCATAGTGAGTATAATTATTTCTGTTGTTTCAGTAGTAGTAGGTTTTCTTTGGAATTTTACTGAAGATTTGAAAATTATTGTCTGGGTTTCACTATTTGCCTACATTTTTATTTTCTTTCTTGCCAAAAAGGGGGAGAATATAACCTTTACCAAATGGCTTTTTGTCATCATCACTCTTGTTGTTATTAATTTTTCATGGTATTATAATTATAGGTCTGCGGGACCTATGTTGTATATGCTGTTTTTGCTTTATGGCTATCTGATATTTATGTTGGGGAATAAACAGCTGATTTTGGTGAGCTTTCTAATAATTATAAATGTAGCGGTACTATTTTTTCTGGAATACGGAAATTATATACATCCATCTGAATACCCTAATGCGGTTATGCGGAGAATAGACACTTATTCAGCTGTAATGTTTTACATAATGGTTGCTTTTGTTTTGATGAAAATTGTTAAGAAAAATTATTTGAACGAGTACTACAGAGCACTTGAATCAGATCGTCTTAAAACTTCATTCATTGCCAATATGTCTCATGAGATCAGAACTCCTTTGAATACAATTATAGGCTTTAGTAATTTACTGCTAACGGGAGATGTTACAATAGAAGAAAGAAAGAAATACAAATTTTACATTAATGAGAATAACAAAATCCTGTTAGAACTGGTCAATGATATTCTGGAAATTTCTATGTTTGAATCGCACACCATCCAACTTGATGATGCACCATGTAATCTGAATCAGGTTGTGACAGATCTGGAAAGGGTATATTCGGCTCTCCTTCAAAAACAAAATAACGACCAGGTAATAATTTTAAAGAATGTTCCGCAAAATGATGTTACGGTTACTATTGATCGCAATTATTTGGAGCATGCTTTGAAACATTTGCTGGACAACGCAGTAAAGTTTACAACAAAAGGTCATATTGAATTTGGATTTGATGTGGAAAATAAGTTTATCCGGTTTTTTGTAAATGACACGGGTATAGGTATTAAAGAAGAAAATAAAGAGCGTTTGTTCAAGCGTTTCAATAAATTGGAATATAGCAGGGAAAAAATTCATATCGGAACGGGCATCGGATTATACCTTGTGAAGCTTATTGTCGAAATGTATGGTGGAAGCGTTTCTGTGGAAACTACTTTCGGTAAAGGTTCCAACTTTAGCTTTACTATCCCAATAGATGGAATATCAATGGTATGAGATTGCTTCGTGCCTCGCAATGACGCATTTTTTAACTTTTCGGAGTGGGCTCAAGGATTAAAATCTTTTCCTTATAACCGGATTTTACTTATTGAATGGGATTCTATCATCGTTGCTGCGAAATATCTTATTAATAATTTCAATGATCATCAAAACAATTTCACCTTTTTTTCGTTAAACTGTAAATTGTTAATAATTCTTTTTCTGTCGAATTTGACAGCTAATATTAATAGGTATTTTTAAAAAAATATTTTGAAATAGTGAACAGTGCCAGAATTAAGTACATCCTGTTTTTGGGCTTCATAATATTTTGGGGAACTGTTTGGGGGCAGGATATTTCCCTTACAAAGTCGCCTGGAATGATCTTTCAGAAAGCAAACAGACTTTATAATCAACAAAATTATGGTGCTGCCAAAGCAATGTTTGACGAGTGTGCCCGCGAATCGGGATCTCAAAAGAATCTGTTGGCTGAGAATGCATCATTTTATGCCGCGGAAAGCGCTGTAAAACTCAACGAAAAAGATGCATTATACCGGCTAACATACTTTTCTAATCAATATCCTGAAAGTGCCTGGATACCTGCCGTGAATTTTTCCACGGCGAATTTGTACTTCCAGATGGGCAGGTATGATTTGGTGATGGACATTTTTAACAAGATTGAACCAAATAACCTGAACCTGGACCAGCAGGCTCAGTTTTACTTTGAAAAAGGATTTTGCCTTATCCGTCGCAACAGATATTCCGAAGCCTTACTGCTGTTTCAAAAAGTAATGAATTCAGGAAGCCATTACGCCCGGTCTGCCAGTTATTATTATGCTCATGTTCAGTATGAAGCCGGAAATTATGACGAAGCATTGAAAGGGTTTCTTGCCGTGAAGGATGACCCACGCTACAAAAAATTTGTCCCCACTTATTTGCTGCATATTTATTATCAGCAGAAACAATATCAAAAAACAGTAGATCTTGGGAAAACATTTTTTACAAACCACGGTTTTAATCCTAATTCGGAATTGAGCAGGATCATGGCAAATGCGTATTATCAGTTGAAAGATTTTAGTGATGCATTGCCTTATTTTGAGACTTATGAAAAAACCACCCGGCATCAAATTTCACCTGATGAAGAATACAGGATGGGTTTTACGCGCTTTAAAACCGGGCATTATCAGGAAGCAGCCTCTAATTTTCAGCAAATCACTGGTGGACAGGATGTTTTGGCACAAAATACCTGGATACACCTGGGATACTGCTATCTCAGGATAAACCAGAACCGTTTTGCACAGAACGCTTTTGTTTCTGCATATAAATTGAAGCGTGACCCGCAATTAACGGCAGAAGCTTTGGTTACTTACCTTAAACTTACTTTAAAGGAAAAAGGTGACCCATACAATAATCCGGTGGCTTTGGCCGAAGAATTTCTGAGTAGCAAGTCAGCTTCTTATGATCAAAAAAGCCAGGCATCAAAATTGCTCATACAACTCTATCTGAGCACAAACAATACGCAGGCCGCCATTTCATCCATAGAAAAGATTCAGAACCCGGATGCAGCTTTACGCTCTGCATATCAGCAGCTTACTTATCAACAAGCTATAGAATGGTATCAGGCTGGTCGTTACTCATGGGCTTCTGCGTATTTCCAAAAATCTTTAAAATACCAATCCAATCCTACACTTGCGTTGGATGCATTGTATTGGAACGCAGATGCCTACTATCATCTTAGAAAATTCCGGCAGGCGACAATGGCTTATAAAAAATTTCTTATCAGCAGGAATGCTGCTAGATCTTCACATTTTACATTAGCTTATTATGGTTTGGCTTATACCTACTTTGATTTGAAACAGTATCCACAGGCCATGGAATTTTTCAGACGTTTTTTAAGACAAAGAAATCTGAATCCAAAATTTTCACGCGATGCAAGTCTCAGGTTGGCTGACTGTTATGTAGATGTGGGTAATTACACCAATGCCATATCGCTTTATGACAAAGTGGTAGCTTCAAACGACTGGGATGCCCCTTATGCGTTGTATCAAAAAGCTTATTGCTATGGTGCACAGGGTGATTTCAAGCGTAAAGTCAATACGTTACTCCAACTGGTTTCGGGATATTCAGGCTCACCATATTATGGAAAAGCTTTGTATGATATTGCAGACACATATGGCAGTGCACTCAATAATACCAAAAATGCCATTACTTATTTCCAGAAGCTGGTCCGCGAAAGGCCTCACGATAATTATGCACGGAAGGCTTTGGTAAAAATGGGTTTGCTTTATTATAAAAACAATCAGAACAACAAAGCCATCACAGTTTTAAAACAGGTAATTTCTTTGTATCCCGCTACCAACGATGCCCGTGTGGCACTTAACACATTGCAGGATATTTATAAAGATATGGGAAATCTGAGTACTTATTTTGCCTATGCGAAGACTTTGAATTTTGTTCAGGTTTCTCAAAGCCAGGAAGACTCGCTTACCTTTTCGGTGGGAGAAGATGCTTATCTCGCAGGCAATTGCCGCAAGGTCATTTTTTCACTTACAGATTATTTACAAAAGTTTCCGAGTGGCGGTTTCGTCCTGAAATCCTATTCATATCTGGCACATTGTTATGCGAATCAACAGGATACTTTGCAGGCTTTGAATTACTATGATAAGATTATTTCCTTCCCGCAAAATGATTTTATCATTCATGCACTGACGATGGCAGCACGGATGCGCTATGCCAGAAAAGACTATTCAAAGGCATTTACGGATTATAAGAAACTTTCAGAATTCACGGATGATCCCTCACTGAAACTGGAAGCTGTGGATGGATCGATGCGATCAGCTTTTCTTTCGGGCGACGAACAAGATGCCAACCAATTTGCGCAACAGTTGTTGATGACACCTAATATTGTCAACGATCAGATCATTTTTGCGCATTATGTATTGGCAAAATCGGATATGAGCCTTGAAAAACCTGATCAGGCAGCTTATGAATTCAAAATCACAGATCAGCTTTCCAAAGGTCATTTTGGCGCGGAAGCAAGGTTTAACCTTGCACTTATGGCTTTTCAAAACAAAAAATATAAGGACGCACAAAAATTAGCTTTTTCCCTTTCGGAAGATTATCCCAATGAAGTTTATTGGGTAGCCAAAGGCTTTATTTTGCTGGCCAACACATATGTGTCCCAGGGTAATGTTTTTCAGGCACGCGAAACACTGAAAAGTGTCATTAACAATTATCCGGGAAAGGATTTGAAAGAGCTGGCAAGGCAAAAGCTGGAAAAGTTGCCCAAGGAACAAAATACACAGGTGAAAAAATAGATGGTTTAATGCATAATATGCTGAATATGTTTATGATGAGATACCTTAAGATTAATGCAGGATTATTTTTAGCACCTCTGATAATGATGGCTACTCCGGCTTTTAGCCAGAATAGTGCAGACACCCTGAATAAGAAACATGTGGAAAATGTAACTGTTTATGGTACTTCCAGGCCTGTCATCCAAAGGGCATATAAAATTAGCCAGAAACCGCAACTTCCGAAGATTAATGTCTCATCTGCTAAATTTAAGGATGATTTCACCGGACTGGAAATGCCAACAACCATTTCATTGCAACCCATTAAACCAGCGTTGATAACAGAAGACATCAAAGGGACTATTTGGAATAATGTTATCCGGCTGGGTTTGGGAAGCCGGATTTCGCCTTATGCTGAATTTTTTCATTCCAGTGGTGTTGAATCTTCTTACAGATCCAATGTGCATTTGTATCACTATTCATCTTTTGAAAATATTAGGAATTATCTTCCAAGCTCTTACTCAAACACCAAGGTTGAAGCGGATTTCGAAAAATATTTTACCTATCATATATTGGGTTTCAAAGCCGCTTATAAATTGAATACAAACCGCTATTACGGCCACGAAACTACGAACGACACGGTCCCATTCGATAAAAATGACAATCGTTTCAAACAGCGTTATCAGGAAGGCTCTTTTGCTATTGATTTTGCCAGCACTTACCGGAATTTTGATAAATTACATCACCGGATTCATGCAGCAACGTACTATATTTCAGACATCAGAGGAACATCTGAACTTTATGCCGGCCTTAACTTTGATGTGCACAAAGCTTTTCAGATTTACAATCTGTTCAACCATCAGCAATTAGGGATCGAAGGAAATTATTCTCTTTATCAGGAAAAAACAGGTTTGAGACAAAGCAGGGATAATTACATCGGTGGTTTGCCTTATTTTGATGCCAAATACGGCACCATCGCATTTAAAGCCGGTGTTAATGTGCAATGGTTAATGTCTAATAATGTTAAACTGCATCTTTATCCGTTTCTTGATGTCAAATACAATGTTATTCCCCAACGCTTTTCTTTGTTTGCCGGCTTAAAGGGAGGATTGAAAAAGAACAGTCTGGAAGTACTTTCGGAAGAGAACCCTTTCCTGTCTTCATACAATAATGAATACCGTTGGCAAAACAACAAGCTGAAGTTTTATGGTGGTTTTAAAGGAAATATTGCAAAGAAGCTGGATTTTGATTTTCATGCAAGTTACCAAACATTTCAGAATATGGTATTCTTTGACTATCCGGTATTTTCCAGTACTAACAGTACTTTGTTAACCGGTACAAACCCAATAAACTATCTTAACACATTCAATAGTAGTTATGCCAGCGGAAACCTGACTTCATTTTCTGCCGGACTTACCTTTGTAAATTCCAGTGCATTGAAAATTTGGTTGTTAGTAAATTACAATCATTATCAGTTGGATAATAATTACAGGCCACTTTATAAACCACTTAAAGAGATTCGTTTTGGATGCTCCATTCGGATGAGTAAAAAGATAAGGTCTTGGGTTGAAGCATATTATATGGGAATGCGCTGGGCAAGCCACCAACTGACCGGCACAACGGACTTTTCGTCTTATTATTATCAGTTACCGTCCTATTATGATATTAATCTTGGAAGTAATTACCAGATCAATACGCAATTATCAGCTTTTTTGAAGGTCACCAATCTTTTGAATCAAAAATATATGCAGTTCAATGAGTATCCGGTCCCGGGGTTAGAAATTATGGTGGGAGCAGGGTACCGGTTTTAAAGGGATTGTATTCCGTAGTTTTCCGGCAAAGACTAATAAAATGCAATAAGATAAATGGTTTTTAATCTACCTGATCTGTGCGGGTAATTGTTCATAACTTGCCTTGTATAAGCGCTCTTATCAGAAGGAACTAAAAAGGTTTTTTTTGTACCTTTGCCACTCTTATATCTTGAAAAAAGAAGGATTCATAGATTTTTATTATGACAGACGAACAGAAAAACATTGCTGGTGAGCAATACACAGCCAACAATATAACAGTTTTAGAAGGCCTGGAAGCAGTTAGGAAACGTCCGGCCATGTACATTGGTGATATTGGTGCGCGCGGTTTGCATCATTTGGTTTATGAAGTAGTAGATAACTCCATCGATGAGGCGATGGGTGGTTTCTGTAATGAGATTTTTGTTACAATTCATTCAGGAAGTGCCATCACGGTATCTGATAATGGCCGTGGGATCCCTACAGGAATTATGGAAAAGGAAAATCGTTCCGCACTTGAAGTGGTTATGACAGTTTTGCATGCCGGGGGTAAGTTTGATAAAGGTTCTTATAAAGTTTCAGGTGGTTTGCACGGCGTGGGCGTAAGCTGCGTTAATGCTTTGTCTTCAAAACTGGTCGCCACGATTTACCGGGAAGGCAAGATATTCAGACAAGAATACGGAATCGGAAAACCACTGGAACCTATAGAATTAATAGGTGAATCAACACGTACCGGGACGGAAATTTATTTTGAACCCGACGCGAGTATTTTTTCGCTTGTTGAGTATGACTTTTCAGTTTTAGCTGCAAGATTACGGGAGCTGGCTTTTCTGAATAAAGGCATCAGCCTGACGCTGACCGATGAGCGCGAAAAGGATGACAACGGGAACTTCAAAAGTGAAATTTTCCATTCCGAAAATGGCTTGTCTGATTTTATCCAATACTTGGATTCCAGTCGTGAAAAGCTCATTCCCGATATCATTACCATGGAAGGTGAAAAGAATGCCGTTCCCATTGAAGTTGCCATGCAATACAACACTTCCTTTACGGAAAACCTTCATTCTTATGTAAATAATATTAATACGCATGAAGGTGGAACGCATCTTGCAGGTTTTAGAAGAGCATTGACGCGTACCCTAAAAAATTATGCTGAGAAATCAGGTGCTTTGGCAAAGCTGAAATTTGATATCAATGGTGATGACTTCAGGGAAGGACTTACTGCAGTGATTTCTGTGAAAGTAGCTGAACCCCAGTTTGAAGGGCAGACCAAAACCAAATTAGGAAACTCTGATGTAATGGGTGCCGTTGACCAGATGCTGAGCGAGAATCTAAACATTTATCTTGAAGAACATCCCAAAGAAGCCCGTACCATTGTTCAGAAAGTAATTCTTGCGGCCACGGCACGAAATGCTGCCCGTAAAGCCAGGGAACTGGTTCAAAGAAAGAATGTACTAACTGGTTCAGGTTTGCCTGGAAAGCTTTCCGATTGCTCGGAAAGAAACCCGGAATTGTGCGAGATTTATCTCGTTGAGGGAGATTCTGCCGGTGGTACAGCAAAGCAGGGCCGTGACCGGAAATTCCAAGCCATTCTTCCCTTGCGGGGAAAAATTTTGAACGTGGAAAAAGCATTGCCTTACAGAGCTTTTGAAAGTGAAGAAATTAAAAACATTTATACTGCACTTGGCGTAAGAATTGGTACGGAAGAAGATTCCAAGGAGCTGAACCTTGAAAAGCTCCGTTATCATAAAGTGATTATCATGACTGATGCCGATGTGGACGGAAGTCATATCGCTACTTTGATCATGACGTTCTTTTTCCGTTATATGCGTGAATTGATTGAGCGTGGACATGTTTATATTGCTACACCGCCTTTATATCAGATACGCAAAGGAAAAACAGAGCGCTATTGCTGGACTGAAGAAGAACGTGCTCAGATTGTTAGTGAACTTTCTCCGGATGGAACCGATAAAGGATTGCACATCCAGCGTTACAAAGGTCTTGGTGAAATGAATGCTGAACAGTTGTGGTCAACAACAATGGATCCGGAACGCAGGATTTTGCGCCAGGTAAACATTGAAAATGGTTCGGAATGTGACCGTGTATTCTCTATGCTGATGGGAGATGAAGTCGCTCCAAGGCGTGAATTTATTGAAGCTAACGCAAAGTATGCGAATATTGATGCTTAAATTTAGCTAGAATTCTATAGAAAAAGGCTGCCTGAAGGCAGCCTTTTTTATTGCCAATAAAAAAAGACCGCAGTTATTACGGTCTTTTTGAGGGTGGAAGATGGGACTTGAACCCACGACCCCTGGAACCACAATCCAGTGCTCTAACCAGCTGAGCTACATCCACCATTTGGGGCTGCAAATATACAATATTTTCTTTCAGCCAAAAACTACATTTCAATTATTGAAAGAAAAATCTCCGGGTAAATTTTCCTACAGAAAAAAGAGCGTGGCATTGTTTTTTTATCTTTGAAACAATGTTATTTAATAGCTTAAAAAAAGATACTTCCGGTTCCCTTTCAAAACTTGCCTGGAAGAAATTCAAACGCAATTATCAGGGCATGATTGCTCTCGCGGTCATACTGTTTGCTATTTTGTTAGGCTTGTCCTCTTATTTGATTGTTCCGGATTCCACACCGGACGCCAACAGGCAGATCCTGGAGTTGACTACACAGAAACCTGGATTTAAAGTTAAAGTGCTTAAGATTAGGAAGAATGAGCCCCCGGTTAATGTTTCTTTTTTACATAAAATGATGTTTGGTGAAAGAAGTAATTACACCCTTATACCCTTGGAATCATGGCATTTTGAAAAAGGAAATATAGTAGTCAAAGTTTTTGATGCAGACCACGACGGGTTGATTCAAAGATTTGCTCTGGCAAACATTTTATACTCCTTGCGGGGAAAGGAGAAAGTATCAGGAGATTCGATTTCATTTACAGTACTTGACGGGACTCAAGAGTCGGAAAGTATCGAATCCCTGCAAAAGAAAATCCTGACAAATAATCTGGTTTCAAAAACTTTTTTACTGGGAACAGACCAGTTTGGACGGGACTTGTTTAGCCGGTTGATCCTGGGAACGCGTATCAGCCTTTCCGTGGGATTTATTGCTGTTGGGATTTCACTTTTGATAGGTATTTTATTGGGCTCTTTTGCAGGATTCTATCAGGGAAAGGTAGATGATATCATCAGTTGGTTTATCAATGTAGTTTGGTCCATTCCCACATTGTTGTTGGTTATTGCTATCACATTTGCGTTGGGAAAAGGTTTCTGGCAGATTTTTTTCGCAGTAGGCCTTACCATGTGGGTTGAAGTTGCACGTGTTGTGCGTGGACAAATGTTGAGCGCCCGGCAATATGAATATGTAGAAGCGGGAATCGCATTGGGCTTTTCGAAATTCAGAATTATGATAAAACATATTTTACCCAACATCCTGAGCCCTGTTATCGTAATTTCTGCAGCCAATTTTGCATCGGCCATCCTCATTGAAGCCGGTTTAAGTTTCCTGGGAATCGGCGTACAACCTCCCATCCCTTCATGGGGAAATATGATCAAGGAATATTACAGTTTTATTGTGTTGCATTCGGCCTATCTGGCTATTGTCCCCGGATTGGCTATCGTTGTGCTGGTGTTGGCATTTATGACCCTGGGAAATAGTTTGCGCGATGCTTTGGATGTGAAGGCCGAAGCCAGGGGCTGATAGAAAGTCTCTCTTGTTCACAGGATTCATCAATTTCAGAAAAAAAAACGGCAGTTAACTTGTAGGTTTTTAGAGCTAGCGAATTATTTGATAATATATGTTGCAGCGATGAATATTTATATTGAATTTAAATTATGAATTGGGAACTATCACCCCATTTCTTTTAAATTTGTCACCAAACTTGCCCTATGGAAAAGATATACCTTGTTCTTGTTATCCTACTGTTTTTACTTGCCATTTCCGATTTAATTGTTGGCGTCAGTAACGATGCAGTTAACTTTTTAAATTCTGCTGTCGGATCTAAAGTAGCCTCTTTTAAGGTGATCATTATTATGGCCGCTTTGGGGGTGTTGGTTGGAACCGTTTTTTCCAGCGGAATGATGGAAGTCGCCAGAAAGGGAATTTTTCATCCTCAGATGTTCTATTTCTCTGAGATCATGATCATATTTCTGGCAGTGATGACTACCGATATCATCATGCTGGATACGTTTAATACTTTTGGATTGCCTACCTCTACAACTGTATCCATTGTTTTTGAATTATTGGGTTCTGCAGTTGCAATGGCATCTATAAAACTTTCGGCTTCTCCAGAGGTAATGGCATCATTCAAGCATTACCTTTTTGAAAATCATTTTATTGCAAGTTTAAACCAAACTCTGAATCTCGGAGACTTCATTAACTCTGCAAAGGCTTTGGCAATTATTTCAGGGATATTATTTTCTGTGGCCGTAGCTTTTGTGGTAGGTGCTGTGATCCAGTATATTGTGCGAATGATTTTTTCCTTTAATTACAAGAAAAGGATGAAATGGTTTGGCGGACTTTGGGGCGGCGTAGCTTTTACCGCTATTACCTATTTCATTGTAATTAAAGGTGCCAACGGAATAAGTTTTATGTCGCAGGCTACCAAAGACTGGATGCATAACAATACCGGCCTCATTATGATTTACAGTTTTGTGATTTGGACGATCTTGTTGCAGATGTTGAACTGGTTCTTTAAGATCAATATTTTGAAGATGATCGTTTTGGTCGGAACCTTTTCACTCGCTTTGGCTTTCGCCGGGAATGACCTTGTGAATTTTATTGGTGTGCCGATAGCTGGCTATAATGCCTATGAAGTATATGCTCATACAGTTGGAGCTAATGCTCATACGCTTCCTATGATCGCTTTGAGCGGAAAAGTAGCCACTCCTATAACGTTTCTATTATTAGCCGGCCTTGTGATGGTGCTCACACTGGCAATCTCCAAAAAAGCAAAATCAGTGATTAAAACTTCCGTTGATTTGAGCCGCCAGGACGAAGGAGATGAGCGTTTTAAAGCCAGTGCACTTTCCAAAACTATCGTTCGCTCTTCCCTAAATTTGTCAAAGGGCATTAATAAAATTACGCCACCAATGCTTGCCAGGGTAATTAACCGTCAGTTTGAACCTTATACAGAAGTTGATGTAAAACCCAAAGATGCTCCGGCGTTTGACCTGATCCGTGCATCGGTTATATTAGTGATTTCGAGTTTGCTCATTGCTTTGGGAACTTCGCTAACATTACCATTATCAACTACTTATGTAACTTTTATGGTTGCCATGGGAACTTCGCTGGCCGACAAAGCATGGGACCGGGAAAGCGCGGTCTATAGAATCTCTGGAGTGTTTTCTGTTATTGGCGGTTGGTTTTTGACAGCCTTTACTGCTTTTACCATTGCATTTATTATGGTGTACGCCTATTATTACGGAGGAAATATAGTAATATTCTCCTTTATTGTATTGATTGGCTTCTTGGTTTTCCGCTCGCACAAAGCTCATGGTAAAAAGCTTAAAGAAGCACAGCAGGATGGAGAAGATGTTTATGGAATTACGGATGACAACCTGATTGAGCGCACTAACGCCACATTGATCAACAACATTAAAAAGGTTACACGCGAATACCATCATACAATTACAGGACTTGAAAAAGAGAATATTAAAGAGCTTAAAAAGGCCAAAAAAGTCATTGATGAAATGGCGGCACGAACTAAGTATCTTAAAAACCACATTAACATTATCATCGAGCGGTTAAGAGAAGAATCTGTAGATACCTCGTATTATCTTGTAGAGGTACTTGATTATATGCGTGAAATGATCCACAGTATTTCATTTGTCAACGGGCCAGCTTTGACTCATGTTGACAATAACCATAAACCCTTGAAAAAAGAACAGATTGAGGAGTTACAAGCCATTTCAGTCATGGTGGAAAAACTACTTAACATGGTGATGGAAAGCTTTGTGGAAAGCGACTTTTCAAAACAAAATGATGTTCTTGAGCTACAAAAGAGATCGCTTGATTTTCTTGAAAATTCCAGAAAGGCTCAGATTAGGCGTATAAAAAGTGGAACAGTGGGTACGCGAAACAGTATTCTGTATCTGAATCTTATTAGTGAAACGAAGAATCTTTTGCTTCAAACAGGGAATTTGTTTAAATCGGAACGTGACTTCATTAAATTCAAAGCCAAATTCTGATCACTACCGGATATTGTGTTAAGCTGAAAGCAGTCCTTATTTTATAGCCATGATAAAACGGTCTTTTCCACGAAAGTCCTGAAAAAGTGTCACTTGTGTAAAAGAGTACTCTTTTATCAGTTCCTGTAATTCATGGCCGTAATTTTCATTGATCTCCAGGAAAATTTGCCCTGTTCCTGACAAATGGTCCTTACTGAATTCCAGAATTTTTTTATAAAAAAAGAGTGGGTCATCGACAGGTGCAAAAAGAGCTTCCTGAGGTTCCCATTCCAGGACATTCTTGCTCATCTGATTTTTGTCTTCATGAGTTACATAAGGAGGGTTACTGACTATTACATCAAAAATCCCAGGATTGAAAAAATTTCCGGATTTCCGGATATCAGCCTGCAAAAACTCAACATTGACTTTATGAATGATTGCATTTTTTCTCGCAGTTTCCAGGGCTTCTTCCGAAATATCCAAACCAGTAACTAAGCATTCTTTAAGTCTGCTTTTCAGAGCAATGGCAATGCATCCGCTTCCTGTTCCAATATCCAGAATTCTTTTATTCTCAAGATTCTCCCTAATTATCATATCAACCATCTCTTCGGTTTCAGGGCGGGGAATGAGAACCTTGGAATTGACTTTAAATTTTAATCCATAAAAAAATGTTTCTCCCAGAATGTATTGAACAGGTTCTGATTTCAAAAGACGTTTCATGGCAAAATGAAATTTCAACAATTCCGATTCCGAAAGCCGGAAATTAATTTCTAACGCCTGAGCCACCTTTGTCAACCCCAAATAATGTTCGATGAGAAGATTTATCAGATTTTCTGCTTCCTCAGGGTCATAGACCTTTTCGAGTTGTTTGATGAAGATAGCCTTTAATTCTGATAAAAGATTTGATGGATAATTCATATTGCAAAATAAGCCCATTTTTTGTTAGAAATAGCCCATCTTCAGTTTTGTTTCTTTAGCTTCGCGGGGATGGAAGCTTCTAAAGTATTTATTATTGTATGCCATCAGGGTGAAGAGAAAATAACTTTTCTAACATCCGTATTGACCCAACTGAATTTGGCAGGAGTCAGAACATCAGGATTTTATACTGTTGGGCAATGGAGAAATAATCTGAGAACCAAATTTGAAATTGTTGATATTAATGGTGGCGGAAGACAGCTTTTATGTTGTGATGAGGCGGTTATGGGATATGAAAAAGTGGGAAGATTCTATTTCAATCCCAAAACCATTCGATTGGGAGAGTATTTGCTATTGAAATCAAAAGATAAGGAATAATGCCTTTTCATTCTGGATGAGACCGGGAATTTTGAACTGGCTCAAAAAATATGGTATAATACATTCTATAAACTATTAGCAGAAAATCGCCCTGTTCTGGTCACCGTTAGAAAAGAGATTTTGGAACAGGTAATTGAATACTTTCAAATCCACGAACCCATTATTTTCGGTCTGGATAACACGCATAAAAAAGTTGCACAGCGATTGTTTGTGCAACTTTAAATCTTTAAAATAAATTCTGTGATAAGATAACCGAAACTATTCGGTTTTGGTCCGGTTTACAATATCATCGTCAACCAAAATACGGCCGCAGTATTCGCAAACAATGATTTTTTTGTGCAGTTTAATGTCCATTTGGTGCTGTGGAGGAATTTTGTTGAAACAACCACCGCAAGCATCACGTTCAATTTTAACTACGGCAAGTCCGTTACGGAAATTTTTTCTAATCCTTTTGTAGGCCGAGAGCAATCGATCTTGAATAAAATGTTCATTTTCCTTAGACAGCCGTACTAACTCTTTTTCATCTTTTTCCGTTTCTGCAACAATACCGCTCAATTCAGCTTTTTTAGCTTCAAGATCTTGCTGGCGCAGAGTCATTTTTTCCTGTGTCCCTTCAATTTCAGCCATCAGGTTATCGATCTGAAATTTTGCTTCTTTCATTTTCTTATCAGACAATTGGATCTCAAGATTTTGAAATTCAACTTCTTTGCTCAATGAATCATATTCGCGGTTGTTGCGAACATTCATTTGTTGATCTTCATATTTTTTGATGAGTGATGTACTCTCCTTGACGGCACTTTCTTTTTCAATAACAAAATGCTCAAAACGGCTCTTTTCTTCCTGCAGGTTCGAAACACGCGTAACTAACCCCTCAATTTCATCTTCAAGGTCTTCAACCTCTAAGGGCAATTCACCTCTGATTATTTTAATTTTGTCGATTTGGGAATCAATTTGCTGAAGATTATACAGCGAAATGAGCTTTTTTTCAACGCTTACTTCACCTTCTACCTGGGTACTATTTTCCTTTGCCATAATGTATTAAGTTTCAGATCTACAAAAAAGAGATAGGATTCGTATTCATACTTGAAATTTGGAGTGCAAAATTAGGAAATTTTTTCGTTAAAAAATCAAATAATAATTCTTTCGTAAACTGTTCTGTTTCATAATGTCCTGCGTCTGCAAGTGTCATTTTACCCTGATATTCAAAAAAGTCATGATACTTCAGGTCACCGGTTACAAACAAATCAGCACCTTGCCGAAAAGCATCTTCCATCAAAAAACTGCCGCTTCCGCCACAAAGCGCCACCTTTCTGACTTTCCTCCCTGAATGAAAAGGTCCGTACCGGATATGGGAAGCGTGTAAAATTTCTTTCAGCTTTTTTAAAAATTCTTTTACATCTGTCTCCTTTTCCAACGTTCCGATGATCCCAGAACCGAAATTACCATTTTTAGTATTCAGCGGGTAAATGTCATAAGCAACTTCTTCGTAGGGATGCACTTCCAACATGGCATTAATCACTTTGGAAATCATCCATTTGGGAACGATGGTTTCTATTCTGACTTCGTTTTCAAAATGAATTTTGCCGATTTCTCCAACATAAGGATTCGCACCTTGTCCGGCCTTGAAACTTCCCATACCTTCTGTGTTAAAACTGCAGTGGCTGTAATTTCCTATGTGGCCTGCCCCTGCATCAAGCAAGCTATTTCGAACTTCTTCTGCATGACTTTGCGGACAAAAAACTACCAGTTTGTTCAATTCGCCTCCTTTGGAAGATAAAACCCGTGTATTCTTTAATCCGGTCTTTTTCGCCAGCGCTCCGTTCACTCCATTGGAAACATTGTCCAGATTGGTGTGAATCGCATAAATGCAGATGTCATTTTTGATGGCTTTTACAACAAGGTCTTCAACCATGTTCCCACCGTTGATCCTTTTAAGGCCTTTGAAAATTAAAGGGTGATGCGAAATAATGAGATCACACCCGCTTTGTATGGCCTCATCCATAACAGCTGGGGTAATATCTAAAGTAATAAGCGCTTTACGGACTTCCTTTTCAGGCGAACCCATCAATAACCCTGAATTATCATAAGTTTCCTGTAAACTCAAAGGAGCAATTTGCTCAAGAAAATCCGTAATATTTATTATCTTCATAGAGTCATTATATTTTAAGATTATGAGAAAAGTTAAACTTAAACCCTTACTTTTGGAAAAATTTTCATAAAATTACACAATTTTAGCTCAAAAAGAAGGATCGAACTCTTATACAAATTATTTTAAATGTGGCGACTGGTACTGCTTCCGGTTAGTTGGCTTTTTGGCATTGTGATAAGGATAAGACATCTTATGTTTGAAACGGGTATCCTGCCTGTTAAATCATACGATATCCCCATTATCGGTGTTGGAAACCTGAGTCTGGGTGGCAGTGGAAAAACACCTCATACGGAATATCTTGTAAGGATGTTTCTTAACGAAAAACTCAATCTAGCCATCCTTTCACGCGGCTATGGTCGTAAAACGAAAGGTTATTATAAAGCCAATCCGGAATCTGATTCGACTCAAATTGGCGACGAACCCAAACAATATTCTGCAAAATTCGGGGAGTATATAACACTGGCGGTTGATGAAAAGCGTTGCGAGGGAATAGAGAATTTAATGGAGGAAGATGAAAACATAGATGTGATTTTGCTTGATGATGCCATGCAGCACAGGTATGTGGAGCCCGGCTTTTCTATTCTTCTTACCGATTACCGGAGGTTATATGTAGATGATTATCTTTTCCCGGCCGGTGGGCTGCGCGATGTAAAATCGGCAGCAAAAAGGGCAGATGTTATCATAGTCTCCAAGACAGAAAAAATACTTTCACCCATTGTTAGAAAACACATACACAAGAAACTCAATATTGCAGGTCATCAGAAGCTGTATTTCTCATATTTACACTATGATAAGCTGGTTTCGCTACATGATTTTAAAAAGAAGAATTTTGAGAAGAGATATTCTGCTATTATTCTTTTTTCAGGAGTGGCAAATCCTTATCCATTAAAAGATTACCTGCGTTACCGTTGCAGGGAACTGATATCTCTTGACTTTCCGGACCATCACTTTTATACCCGAAAGGATATTGAATTTATAGCAAAAACTTTCGAAGATCAGTTTACGAAAAATAAAGCGATTATTACGACAGAAAAGGACGCCATGAGATTGATAAATTCTCCCTATCTTCGCATACTAAAAGATTTGCCTGTATTTTTCCTTCCCATTGAAGTTAAATTCCACGGGCACGATGGTGAAGAGTTTAACGATCAAATTCTAAAATATGTTAGAGAAAATCCGAGAAAGCGCTGAATTTATTAAAAGCAAAACCAGCATCCGACCCAAAGTGGCCATTATTCTTGGCTCAGGTTTGGGTGATTTAGCTGATGAAATTAAAGTTAACGAACAACTTCCTTATAAAGATATTCCGAATTTTCCGGTGTCAACGATCAAAGGGCATAACGGCCAGTTGATTTTTGGTACTTTGAATGGTGTTGAAGTGGTTGCTATGCAGGGACGTTTTCATTTTTATGAAGGTTACAACATGGATGAAGTCACCTTTCCGGTACGCGTTTTCAAAAGCCTTGGCATTGAATATCTGTTTGTTTCTAATGCAAGCGGTGGTTTAAACCCAAATTTCAGTGTCGGAGACATTATGTTTATTTCTGACCACATTAATCTGATGCCTAACCCTTTGCTTGGTAAGAATTTTGACAGCCTGGGTCCACGATTTGTAGATATGAGCCAGGCTTATGACAAAGAATTGCTCAAGAAAGCTGAAAAAGTGGCACAGAAACACGGAATTCATTACCAGAAGGGCGTTTATGCCGGTTCTTCAGGCCCTACTTATGAAACGCCCGCAGAATACAGATATATGCGCATTCTTGGTGCCGACGCAGTGGGAATGTCAACGGTTCCTGAAGTAATTGTTGCACGTCACATGGAACTTCCGGTATTCGCCGTTTCGGTAATTTCCGACTTGGGTGTGGAAGGAAAAATTGTAGAAATCAGCCATCAGGAAGTATTGGCTGCCGTGAAAGCGGTTACCCCGAAGCTGATCACCATCATCAAAGATTTGCTATTAGAGTTATAGCAAGACATTGCTAACATCTTTATATTCTGAGTCAAACCATTATGTCGTTGGGGAAAAATAAAGCTTATTTTATTTCAGATTTTCATCTGGGAATTCCTGACCATGATACGAGCCTGGAAAGGGAAAAGCTGCTGGTTAAATGGCTGGATATAGCCTGGAAGGATGCTTCAGAGATCTTTCTCATGGGAGATATTTTCGATTTTTGGTTTGAATATAAAACCGTGGTTCCCAAAGGCTATGTGAGGTTTCTCGGAAAATTGGCGGAGATTGCCGATTCGGGCGTTCCGGTTCATGTTTTTCGCGGGAACCACGATTTGTGGGCTTTCGATTATCTCGAAAAAGAAATAGGAGTGAAGTTGTACCGCAAACCCATTATCCGGGAAATGTATGGTAAGGTAATTTATCTTGCCCATGGGGATGGACTCGGTCCGGGAGACCACAGCTATAAGTTTCTGAAAAGGATTTTTGAGTTCAGGCCTAATCAGTTTTTATTCAGTTGGCTGCACCCGGATATGGGGACTGCTATGGGAAATTATTTCTCCAGAAGAAGCCGTCTGGCAAAAATTAATTATGCCGAAACGCAGGATCAGTATTTTGAACACGACAAAGAAATACTGTTTCATTATGCCCAAAAGAAAGCTTTGCAACATCCTGAAATAGATTTCTTTATTTTTGGCCACCGTCATATTCCGTTGCAAATTCCGGTAACAGATAAAGCCAATCTGGTTGTTTTGGGCGACTGGCTTTTCCATTTCACTTACGGGGTTTTTGAAAACGGAGTGTTTGAAGTGAAGACCTTTGAACTCTAGAAGGTTTTAGTTTCCTAATCTTTTCTTTCTTTCCCAGGTTCTACTTTCATGTGCCCTTTTGTGTAAATTTGTCCGAAGAAAAATTGCTTCTCAAAATATGTTATCGCATCTTTCCATAAAAAACTATACGCTGATTGACCGGATGGAAGTGAATTTCCTGCCTGGTTTTACTGTTATTACCGGAGAAACGGGAGCCGGGAAATCCATTTTGCTGGGGGCTCTTTCATTGCTGCTTGGTAAGAGGGCTGATCCGTCGGTTTTGATGGATAAGGACAGCAAATGTGTTGTGGAAGCGACTTTTGATATTCATCGCTTGGATATGAAAACCTTTTTCCAGGTCAATGACCTGGATTATGAACCGGAAACGGTATTACGCAGGGAGATTGTTCCTTCCGGGAAATCCAGGGCTTTCGTGAATGACACGCCGGTGAATCTCAATATCCTGAAAGATATGGGTGAGAAACTGGTTGACATCCATTCACAACACCAGACTTTGCTACTGAATGAAGCTGACTTTCAACGGGAAGTATTGGATGGTTATGTCAATGAACCGGTTTTGATTCAGGAATACAAAGAACTTTTTATTCAATATTCAGAATCCGAAAGAAGACTGACACAATTGAATGTGGAAAACCAACAGGCCAAACGCGATGAAGATTATTTTCAGTTTCAGCTGGATGAGTTGCTGGCAGCAAGATTAAACGCGGATGAGATGCCGGAGCTGGAAGAAAGGGCTGCCATGCTTTCGCATGCCGAAGATATTGGACAGAGTGTGGTACTGGCGCGGACAGTTTTGAAAGATGACGAACATTCTGTGCTGGATCAGTTGAATCAAGTTAAAGAAGCTTTTTCCAGGCTTGCCGAAGTACATTCCGACATCCGTGAATTTGTGGAACGTCTTCGTTCTGCCACCATCGAACTCTCTGATTTGTCAGGCGATATAGAACGTTTTTCCGACCTTGCCGAATTCGATCCGGAAGAGATGAAACAGGTGGAAGAGCGGTTGGATATGATTTACCGCCTTCAGCAAAAACATCATGCCAATGATATTTCACAACTGATTGAAACCCGGGATGATTTCCAGCAAAAGCTGGATTCCATTATGTCGTTGGATACACAAATTGAAGAAGAAAAGGCCCGTCTCGAAAAACTGATCATTGCTTTGGAAGAAAAATCTCAAGCCCTAAGCCGTTTGCGTAAAAAGGTTTCTTCTGGCTTTGAAAAAGAAGTAGAGATCATTTTAAAGCAGTTGGGAATGAAAGATGCTGTTTTTAAAGTTCAGATCGACCCATTGAAAAGATTCACCTTTTGGGGACAGGATAAGATCACTTTTCTGTTCAATGCCAACAAAGGCGGGCAGTTATCCGAAATTTCGAAGTCCGCTTCAGGCGGTGAACTTTCGCGGTTAATGCTGGCTTTAAAATCATTGGTACATCAGGTTCAGGTTTTGCCTACTATCATTTTTGACGAGATTGACTCTGGCGTTTCTGGTGAGATTGCCGGCAAGCTGGGAAATATTCTGAAAAAAATGTCGTCACAACTTCAGGTTATGGCCATTACGCATCTTCCCCAGATTGCTGCCAAGGCAGATGTGCATTTTAATGTTTATAAAGCCGAAAAAGAAGGTGTTACAATATCCAGAATTGTTCCTTTGAATGAAGAAGGGCGCCTTGAAGAAATTGCCAAAATGCTGAGCGACGAAAAAATTACTGACGCCGCCCGGAAGGTGGCTTTAGCGCTGATGCAGTCTTAATTACACATTTTTTAACTTTCTTTCACATTCATCTTTTAGCCTGATCCGTCATCTTCAGGTTTGATATTTTCATTTTCTGTTATATTTGCCACTTAAAATTATTCTAAATAAATACCAATGGCTTACAATTTATTGAAAGGTAAAAAAGGGATCATCTTTGGTGCACTAGACAAAAAATCCATTGCCTGGAAGGTGGCGGAAATGGCTCATGAAGAAGGTGCTGTGTTCACATTGAGTAATACACCCACAGCATTGCGCTTTGGTGAACTTTACGAACTGGCTGAAAAATGCAATGCAGAAGTTGTCCCGGCAGATGCCACCAGTGTAGATGATTTGATGACTGTTTTTGAGAAATCCATGGAAATTCTGGGAGGGAAGGTGGATTTTGTATTGCACTCCATCGGAATGTCATTAAACGTAAGGAAGAAACGGGCCTATAGCGACCTTAACTATCAATATCTAAGCAAAACTCTCGATATATCTGCTATTTCTTTTCATAAAGTCTTGCAGGTAGCCTACAAGCTGGATGCTATCAACGAATGGGGCTCAGTGGTTGCTTTGACTTACATTGCCGCTCAAAGGGTGCTCTATGGTTACAACGATATGGCTGATGCCAAATCTTTGCTGGAATCTATTGCCAGAAGCTTCGGGTATATTTACGGCCGTGACAAGAAAGTGCGGGTAAACACTATTTCCCAGTCTCCGACCATTACCACAGCCGGTTCCGGTGTGAAAGGCATCGACGGGCTGATGGACTTTACCGAACGCATGTCGCCATTGGGTAATGCCGATGCTGAAGAGTGCGCCAAGTATTGTGTTTCTCTGTTTTCAGACCTCACACGTAAAGTAACTATGCAGAACCTCTACCATGATGGCGGGTTTTCGAACATGGGTATGAGTTTAAAGGCCATGGCAATGTACAACAAGAGTCTTGAGATTGACTTAGGACTGGATCAGCCTCTGGATTTGGATTAGAAACTGAAAATTGAAAATGACAAAGCCTGCCGGATGGCAGGCTTTTTGTTTTTACAGAGAAGCGTGTGTTCTATCTGATTGCGGAAATTTTACACCAGCCTGATCCCATCAGGCTCCATTGTTATTTTCCGGTTTCTATACAAAGCGCCGATGGCTTTTTTGAATTCCTTTTTACTCATGCCAAATTGCTCATAAATTTCATCCGGAGCGCTTTTGTCGCCAAAGGCAAGGTAACCGTTGTTTTCTATTAGCATCTGATAAATGGCTTCACTATTAGGGTCATTGTAGTGTTTATAACCAAGGGGGCGCAGGGAAATATCAATTTTATTGCCTTCTCTGACCTTTTTCACATAGCCATTGAGTTTATCGCCAACGTTCAATTCCTTAAAAACTTCGTTTTCATAAACCAGCCCTTTGTGGGCATTGTTGATAATAACGGAATAACCCAGGTCTGTTTTATGATACACCAAGATATCCACTTCGTCGCCTTCTTTTACCGTGAGTACTTCGTTATGTAACTTTTTTTCGATTTTGTTGGTGGCAAACAGCCGGTCGGTTTCATAATCGATGTCCATAAAAACCACATACCAACGACCTTCTACCATTCTTTGTCGTTGTTCTTTAAAGGGAACCAATAGATCTTTTTCCAGCCCCCAGTCAAGAAATGCCCCGATGGAATCTACTGCATTCACTTTTAAAAGAGCGAACTCTTTCATAAGTATTTTGGGAGTGAGGTTGGTCGCAATTTTCCTTTCTTCGTGATCGCGGTAAACATAGACTTCGATCGTGTCCCCAACATTAAAGCTTTCTGGACAGTATTTGTTCGGGAGTAGTACTTCTTCTCTATCTTTATCTCCAAGGAACAAACCCACACTGGTTTGTCTCAGTATTGTTAGCTGGTTGTATTTCCCAATCTCTATCATGATGCAAAA
>CAZPPK010000003.1:0-42557 GCA_964588415.1 uncultured Lentimicrobiaceae bacterium | reverse complement strand
CAAAGTAAAGATTTAGCAAGAAAAAATCGAAAATTTAATCCTGATTTATTGAGTTAATACTTTGATAAAATTATTTTCAAAACTATTTTCAATTAATTCAAGAATTAAGCAATCGGTTCTGCAATGAAATTGCGGCAAATGCTTCAATTTCAATTGGAGTTTTATTACGGGAAATATCACTTTCGATAGCCGGGATGAGAAATGGTTATATTTTGAAGACGTCTCTTATTCAGCACTTGTTTTATTACATACAGAGTTTTAAAACGGAACCATATTAATAAGGAACACCATTTCCCCTTTGTTTTTTAAAAGCTTCAACATACCAGAAAAACTCATCTAAAAAGCGCGACGTTGATGATTCAATACGATCGTTTTTAGGAACCATATTTTCATCAAACAAATCCCCGATCAAGGGAAACGGTAACATAGATGAAATGGCTGGCGTCCCCAGCTCTCCCAGAATCACTCTTAAATGAATGGCAGCTCTCACCCCACCAAAGGAGCCTCCAGAATAAGAAGCAATGGCCGATGGTTTAAAGTAATATTCCTTTTGAAAATGGTCCAAAAGATTTTTCAACGCGGGAGGAATACTGTGATTGTAATTCGCCTGTAACAATTAAGAAACCGTCGGAATCATTAAGCAAATGCGCAAGAGTTTCCATGTTTCCAGGAGCCGTTCCAGTCTTATATTCTTTATACATTTTGTCCAGCAATGGCAGCTGGTACTTCAAAAGGTCAATAAAATTTACCTGGATGTTTCTTTCTTTGAGTTTTTTTTCAGGATATCGCACTGCTTTTATTCCCTGACGGTTGCTTCGCACAGAACCGTATATTAAGCTAATCGCATAATTCATAATTTCTGCTTTCATTCAACATCACATTTTCTGACTCTAATTACTGATGATTCTTCGACAATAAAAAATTTCTAATCAACACATTTAAAGGCTACAATGGAAAACCACTTGTTGCTATCAGTAAAAATGTTTTCTATTTCCAAACCTGTAATGGTTCCAAATCTGTCAATATCCTGATTTACAAACTTATGTGAATTTTCTGTATGGATGGTATCTCCCTTTCGTAAAGTTATCTTTTGAGGAAATTCTGGGCTATGAATCACCATGTCACTAAGTACCCTAAGGTGCATTTCAATCTGGGCCATATCAGAATTGTAAAAAGCAATATGTTCAAATAGATCCGGATTAAAATCGGTCCCAGCAATTTCATTGACAACATTGAGTATATTTTTGTTGAAAGCTTCTGTTACACCTTGTTGATCATTGTAGGCCGCATCAAGAACTTTAAGATCTTTTACCATATCCAGACCAAGAATCAAGCGGTCTCCCGTTCGCATCAAAGACTTTAAATCCGTCAGGAACCGGTCAGCCTGATCGCGGGTTAAATTCCCCAATGTGCTTCCAAAGAAAAATATCAGCCGGTTGCCGTTACCGGGAAGCTCATCCAGTTGCTTCATAAAATCTGCAAGTAATCCGTGAATCCGGATTTCCGGGTATTTAAGCATCAAGGACTTTGCAGACTTCAAAATTGCCGCTTCACTCACATCCAATGGGAAATAAGAAATTTCTTGAAGAAATTTCTCTGGTACTGCATCCAGCAAAATAGATATCTTCGAGCAGTCACCGCTTCCCAATTCTATGATATCAATATCTTTAGGAGAATTCATAATCAGTGGGGCAATTTCCCTCAAAATCGACTTTTCAGTCCGGGTGGGGTAATATTCGGGAAGCTCTGTAATCTTTTCAAAAAGCAACGATCCTGCATCATCATAAAAGAAACGACTGGAAATCTTTCTTTGCTTTGCAGAAAGACCTGTAAAAATTTCCTGAATTATTTCTTCCCTGCTTTCAAATGCAAGCAAATTACTGATTGAGATTTTACTGTTTATCTGGGTGGATATCTCAGAATAATCCATAGTGATTCTTTATAATTTACTAATGGTCTATATGATAATTTTCAGGAACACCTGTTTCAAATGGGTTTCCCGGGTCGGCGCTCCATTCAAACCAGCCACCATCGTAAACTGAAACTCTTGGCCAGCCCATCAGCCAGGCATTGAACCATGCTTCGCTTCCACGCCAGCCGGTACCACAATAAAACGCCAGATGCTTGTCAGGAGTAATTCCATTTTTCTGCCATATTTTTGCTATTTCATGATATTCACGGGTAGTCAGATCGAAATTCCGGTAATTTTCCATGTGATAGGCATCGCTGCCACAATCTGCAAATATGGCCCCCGGGATTCTTCCTTTGGCTTCAATATAATTATAACCACTTACTTCGCCAATATACTCCGGCCAGCTTCGGACACAAACCAACTCGGCATCGGTCGATGTAAGCATCTGTTTGGCTTCGGGCGTATCCACGGCCAACTCAGGATGAACCGGAATCTTCGCTCCGAATCCGGCCACCGGTTTTTTGGGTTCATCTTCATGAGATATCTCGTATCCTTTATCACTCCATGACTGGAATCCTCCATTCAAAATCCTGACATCCTTCACACCGGCATACATCATAATAAAAGCACAACGCAAAGCACCAATATCTCCGGCAGCACTTCCCGGAAATGAGTCGTTATTATCCGGATCCATGTATTTTCCATATACCACAACCGTGGTATCGGCAGTAATGCCGTGCTCTTCAAAAGCTCTCTTTAATTCTTCAGGCGAGCGCCGGTTCCAGATCTCAGGCGCTTCAACAGCTAACGTATCCATATCAATTGCTCCAGGGATATGTCCGCTCAGGTATGCCTCCCGGTTCCTATAATGAGCATGCACAAGTACATATTTGTCATTTTTATAATGCTCAGGTTTTTCCCCTGAAATCAAAGTGTTTACCCATTTTGATGAAACCAGGTACTGAAACCGCTCAAGATGCTCCATCGGAAATAAAACGTTGGAAACCCATTCATCCAGAAAATGATAATACACCGAAACATTGTGATAACCCAACTTTAAAAAACGCATTGCAACATCGTCGATCGTACCTTTTACATAACTATATAATATGATTTCACGATCTGGCAGGATATTTTTATGCCTTACCATCTCAATCCAATCCACATAATTTGCCCATTTTGCAGGAAGGCTTTTTGCACCTTTAACGTGTCCACCCCTCGGTTCACCTTGTAACGCCCAACCGTTGTATGCATCAACCGGGCGTAAATCTATAATTTGAATACTCGGTTCTCCTAATCTTTTCTGAAGTTCTACAGTTGAAATTTCCTTCAATTCGTGAGTCATAATTCATTTCTTTTAAAACACTTATTTAATCTTTTACAACTTCCACGCCTTTCCAAAAGGCAACCCGATTGTTTATGCCTTTAGCCAGCTTGCTGGGTTGTGGATAATACCATACCGCATCTTTATTGATTTTACCGTCTATTTCTAAGTTGTAATAGGATGCTGTTCCCTTCCAGGGACAAACAGTATGTGTTTCGCTGTTTTTAAGATATTCTTTTTTTACTGATTCAACCGGAAAATAACTATTTCCTTCTATGTTGACGATGTCGTTGCTCTCAGCAATGACTTTATTATTCCATATTGCTTTCATCTGTTTAATTTTTTATAATTTATCGTTCAAAATTTCTACTAAACTAAAAGATTCTTATGAAAAAGAAATGCGCTGCATCCATTTAATTTTTAATACGCTTCTTCACAGTTAGTTAAAAAATCACCGCTTGATAACCCTCGGCAAACAGCTTCCGCATACTGGAATGACCTTTGTATTCGCTTAAAAGTGCAATTCCGGCACTTTCAATCTGGGTTTTTACCCCAAAGGCACTGGCACAAAAGTCACAGACTCCCGTAATATGCTCTTTCAAACTCTTATACAGTTCATGAAATTTATGATCTTCTTTTTCAAACTCTCCAATCCACAGAGCACCGGCACCTTCGAAAACGATTCTTAAATCATCGCCATTTTCAATGGCTTCACTATCCAACATTAAAGCACTGAATAATTTCCCCAAGGACTCATGTGTATCGGTACCTGAAAGTACCACAATTGCAATCTTTTCCATTTTAATAATCTTTTTGACTTCAATTCTATTTGTTAGTCGGAAAAAACGCTCAATCCTGACAAAAAATCTGGATTTTAATTTTTGTATAATCTGAAGAGTACTGATGACTCAGATAATACCAAGTTAAATCGATCACAACCAAGAAGAACCAAACTTGTATTCTGATAAATAGCTATTTATATCAGCTTTTGGAGCCAATCTTTTCAATCAGAGTATCCAGCCGATGGTCAAGGATGGTATAATCATTTTGCATATAAAGACCACTGTAGTTTTCTGCCTCATGCAACGCCTCTTCTAAACGAAAATCCTTTTGGGAAACGGAGTAAAACAGCCCCTGTTTTTTTAATCTTTTGGCCAGGTATTCCTGCTCCGGTTGTCCCGGAGTAGGAACAAAAACAGCTTTTTTCCCAAGGGCAGCCAAATCCATCACAGTTGTATACCCGGAACGGCTGATAACTATGCCAGCAGAACGGATAAGCGCTGCCATTTCTTCGTCGCCACAATGTGGCCGGATCTCTACATTTCCTTTTCTTAATGACACCGTTTCTCCAGGCTTTCCCGATAAAATGATCGTTTTATGATTGGTTTTTCCAGCTTGCTCCACAAAGATTTTTTCCAGGATACTGCGCTGTGGCTCAGGGCCAGACATAATGCAAAGAATATCAGGTATTTCTTTGAAAGATGTAATATCTTTCAATTTTTGAAGCCGGCTCAAGGGGCCGATGTACAAGACCATTTTCAACGGAAGTTTTTTGACGTGCGAAAGCTCACCGGACAAATTGGGTTCGCCGGGAAAATCAGGAACCCACATCTCGTTATGTTTTACGATAAAGCTATAAATTATTTTTTGAAAGATGGGTCGTGCTGAATTCAATATTCCACGAGTATGGATTTGTAATTGATGTGTAATAAAAATCGTTGGAACCTGCACTGACCAAAGCTCATAACGGTTATCTGAAATCACGGCATCTATATTCAAATCGGTAATTATCTGCTCAAGTAACTTGTGTGCTTTTCTGGCTGAGAATAACATTCGAGGAATATCCAACATGACTTTCAGTGCAAATGAACTTTTTTTCGGATAAACAGGCCTGTAACCCGGAATTCTCACTAACTCGCATTGCGGAAAACGACGCTTTAAAAATTCAAGTGGTCTGTTATCGGCTCCCAAAACCACGCGAACTTTCCTTTCCAGCAAACGGTCTATGATGGGAACTACGCGCGTAGCATGACCCAGGCCCCAATCCATCGGACAAACTAAAATTGCAGGTTGTGTTTTCATAGCTTTCACAAATTTAATCTTTTGCCCGGAGCAAAAGTTAGGGAATCATTAATTTTATGGAGGCAACAATTAGGTTTGGATAACAAATCCTGAGGCCAGTCTAAAAAGGTAAATTGATGTAAATAATGAAAATCAGTATTTGCCCAATCCCTAAAGGGCGCACTGATTTTCAGCCACTTTTACCCCTTAATCCCTTAAAAGGGAAGTGGCTGAAAATCAAATCAAGACCTTTTTAAACCAGACTCAATCCTCTCTATGAAAAAGCAGTATAAAATTTCCTGTTTTTATCAAATACAGAACCGCAATTAATCACAGCATTTTTCATTGAGCGATTCAACATCAACAACTTCAGACACGTGACCATCTTCTAAAAGTCTTGCAAATTCCTTTAGATTTAATCCTTTATCTTTGTCTTTAAGTTTATTTCAGATGAAAATTTTAGTTGTCGAAGACGAATCTGCTTTGCTGGAATCAATGGTTTCCTTTCTCAAGGAAGAAGGTTTTGTATGCGAAAAAGCTGCCGGTTATTTTGCTGCAGAAGATAAGTTAGCGGCATTTGTTTACGACATTGTCATCCTAGATATTACGCTCCCCGACGGAAATGGACTAGGCTTGCTACAAAAAATCAAAGTGCTGCATCCCGAAACGGGAACACTCATCGTTTCTGCCCGTAATTCTTTGGACGACAAAATTAACGGACTCGATTTGGGTGCCGACGATTACATCACCAAACCTTTTCATCTTTCGGAACTTCATTCCAGGATCAGGGCGGTGTTGAGAAGACGAAAATTTAAAGGAAGTCAGACTATTGAATTCCAGGAAATCAGGTTGCTGCCTGAAGAAAGAGCAGTTTATGTGCACGATCATATTTTAAACCTTACCCCTAAAGAGTATGAGCTGCTATTGTTTTTCATTATAAACAAGGAGCACGTTCTGACACGACAATCCATTGCCGAACACCTTTGGGGCGATTACATGGATACAGCCGACCATTTTGACTTTGTATATACCCATCTGAACAACCTTCGCAAAAAAATCAAACATGCCGGGGGCAAAGACTATGTCAATACCGTTTACGGCATCGGCTACAAATTTAGCGACTCATGAAACTTCTGAAAAAAATAAATCGGTATTACATTTTGAGTTCCGCTATTGTTTTGGTATTCGGGCTTTTGGCTTTGTATCTAACCATCAACGGAATTACTTCTTCCGATGTCAGCGAAGGGCTCTCAGCCAGTCAAAATAGAATTGTCAGACAACTCGAACAGCAAAAACCGGTATTCAACCTGTATCCCATCATTGAAATTAAGCCCGCCGAAAAACTGCATAAAGCCGTTATGAAAGACACCGTTATTTACGATCCGGTGGTGGGGGAAAGCGAATTATTTAAGGAACTTAATACCTGGAAAAATATTCACGGACAGCTATATCATATCACCATCCGCGCCCTGACTATTGAGAAAACTGATATTGTAATGAGCATTTTTCTCGCTACGGCCATTCTGTTGCTGCTTTTGATAGGAACCTTGTATTTTATTAATAAAAAAACAGCTTTATCGGTCTGGAAACCGTTCTATGAGAATCTGGAAAAGCTGAAATCATTTTCATTGCAAAGCAGCGAAAAATTCGCGTTGAACGAAACCCCGATCACTGAATTCAATGAACTAAATCAAAGTATCAACAAACTAACCGCTAAAGTAACCTCCGATTATAACAGTCTGAAAGAATTTACTGAAAACGCTTCTCATGAGCTGCAAACACCGCTGGCAGTGATACAGGCCAAAGCCGAAAACCTGCTGAACGATGAAAACATGAATAGGGAACAAGTGACAGTCATTCAGTCCATCCTTGAAAACATTTTCAGGTTGGAAAAGCTGAACAGTACCTTGCTACTGCTGACTAAAATTGAGAACGCACAGTTCTCAAATCGGGAAACCATTCATTTTGAAATACTCATTCAGAACAACATTGATTCAATGAAAGAGTTGTTTGAAATGCGAGGGATTAAGGCTGAAATTGATGTAAAGGAAGAATTCATATTTAAAATGAATGCCTCGCTGGCGCAAATTATGATCATTAATTTATTGAAGAATTCACTCGTACACACGCATGAAAATGGCACTGTCGACGTGAAAATAGCAAAAAATCAGCTTGTCTTTTCCAATTCTGGGAAACAAACTATAAAAAACAGCGATAAGATCTTCGAACGCTTTTATAAAGAAAACAGCGATGAAAAATCTACAGGTCTGGGGCTGTCGCTGGTGAGTAAAATATGTGAAGTCAGCCATTTAAAGGTCGATTATTCTTTTTCGGAAAACAGGCATTTTTTCCGAATCAATATTGAGTGAAACATCAGAATTATAGGCAAATAGAATAGAAAAAAGCTTTTTACCGGTTGAGTCTGTTGAGTAGGATATTTTTGTTCAAATTACTATTTATAAATCATTTTGTTTGTTGTGTACAATGGTTCCTTACTTTTGCCGGAAATTTTGGCCAAATTGCCCTGAGAATAAATTCAAAAATTGAAAAGAAACACTTTGGCAGGCAATTTGTAAGGAAAATGGCTTGTTAATTACAAAATATATATATTTGAACCTTATTGAGCGGACTGAACTATAAGGTTAACTGGAAGAAGGATAAAACGACCAAAACATGATCAAAGGAACACCGGCGCAGTACAAAGCGAACACTGATGTATTGCCTTCTCACGAGCAGGATAAAATGCCTTTCGTTACAAAATGGAACCAGTTGGAGACATTTGTAGAAAAGGTGTTTTCCGACAAAGAACAAAACGCCATCGATATTTTATTACAAATAAGCAGAATGCTGGCAAACCACGGCGAATTCCACTATACTAATTTTGACGGCAATCACGAAGAGCTGAAAAAAATCTACAACAAGGATTTGCAGAAGCGGATTCAGTTTGCCAGCGAAAAAATTGGTCTGAACTTTACATTGGGTCAACAGCAAAATATTTACCGTCAGGACATCAGCCGCGAATTTGTTTCGCGCAGCTATGCCAAGCGCATGCTCGACCTGCACAACCCTAAAATTTATCCGCCCCACTCTTTAAGCTACAAAACGCTCTATCATTTTATGTTTGAAGATTTCATACTGGGCATTACCAACCAAAACGGATTAAAATATTTCCAGGCAAGCTATCAGTTAGCCTGATTTTTCTATAAGGCATTTTCGGGGATTGAATTATTCCTGGAAGTCATCTTTCTTTACCTGAGTTTTTGATCATTTCGCCTTTATTGTTTTCTAGAATCTGATTTTTCTGATTGGAATTATTGATTTTCAAATGAAAACTCACTTCTTATAATTTCCTTTAGATTCCAACCCTATGTTTGCATCATTATTCATTCAAAAATTATGATACATGAAAAAGAACGTATTCATCTTAATTGCATTTTTACTGGCATTCAGCTTTACTGCCTGTAGTCAGACTAATGTTCCCGCTGCTGCTAAAACCGCTTTCAACAAAAAATTCCCCAGTGTAAAAAAAGCACATTGGGCACCTGAAGGAAAAACAGAATGGGAAGCTGAATTTACCATGAACGGAAAGGACATGTCTGCCAATTTCGATTTACATGGTAACTGGAAAGAAACAGAAACCGACTTGTCAAAAAGTCATCTTCCTAAAAAACTTATGGAAACGCTCAACGCTAAATTTCCAGGATATACCGTCAAGGGAGTGGCATTTTCAGAAACACCCAAACAAAGTGTTTATGAAGTGGTCATCGAAAAAGGTGAAGGTAAACTTGAGATTTCTCTGGATAAAAACGGTAAAATTGTAGGACAGGAAAAAGCCGGTGATGAAAACGATTAATCTCAAGAATACTGATTAATCGTCTAAGTCTGTCAACCAAAATACCAATCAAAGAATTGGCAAGGATTGGGAAAGTGTTTGTTTAGTATAATTTAATGTAGCATATTTTCCAAATCCGCAGGTCGATTCTTTGTGCTTTTTTTATAACTAAAAATGAGTCCAGCCTAAAAAGGTCTTGATTTGATTCTCAGCCACTTTTACCCCTTAATCCCCTAAACTGGAAGTGGCTGAAAATCAGTGCACCTTTTAGGGGTAGGGCAAACACTCATTTTCATTATTTACACAAATTTACCTTTTTAGACCGGACTCAAAAATCAAAAACTATCTTTGCCTTATAATACAAGCAAAAAATACGATACGCGTTTCTTATCCTTATGTTATTATTCATGGAAAAAAAGGTCATTCATTTCCCCGCCAAGTCAGGAACAATTTTAAAGCCGACAACTCTCTTCACAGGATCTCTTCTTTTTTTAATAATATTTGTTTCCACGTCATTTATTAGGGGACAAAGCCTTTTGCATCAATATGTTGACAGTGCAAGGGTCAATAACCCGCAAATCATTCGACTTAAAAAGCAAATCAGTATTTTAGCGCTGGAAAAGAAAAGCATTAAGGCCTTGTACAAAGCACCAAAGGGTTACCTTTCTTCGGAAATCGACCTGACTCCGTACTTTAATAACAACGGGGATTTGTTTTCCACCACCCCATCTCCCAATGCGATTGGTTATGATATAGCCATTACCAATGGCGGGCTCTATTCCGCGCTGATGAATATTGATGTGCCTGTGTTTGTGAAAAAGACTTCCACCAATGCATTGAACTGGCAGCAACAACAAATAGATGCGTTAAAGATCAAACTTAAAAATTCGGATTTCGCTTTGCAACAGCAAATTGCAGGTTTGTATTACAATGCTCTCAGTGCTCAGCTGGCCTACCATACTCAAAAGAAAAGTGTAAAATTAATGTCCCATGAAGTAAAGCTGCTGAATGTCCTAACTCGGAAAGGGCTCTATAAAATTGTTGATTTTGAACTTTTGAAAACCAGCCTTTCTTCCGATTCCATCAAGCTGAAAAACCTGGTAATTACTTACCAACTGCAGCTGATGCAGCTTAAAAGTTTTTGCGGCATCACTGACTCTTCCCCCAACAAACTTCAAATGGAAGACTTGGCACTTTCCACACCCCAAAACAAGAATTCGGCTTTTCTGTTGCCTTTTACCAATGACAGTCTGACGGCTGTAGCCGAAAACCGTCTTTTTAACAATCGCTATGAGCCATCGGTGACATTTTATTCAAACGCCGGGTTGAATGCTGTGCAATTGCCGGGAATTCAACATAATTTTGGATTGGGAGTCGGGCTCAGGCTTACTTATACACTTTTTGACGGCAGGCAAAAGCAGGTGAACAAAGCACAAAGCCTCATTCGCATCAATCAGGCATCCCAACTTAAAGAGCTTAAATCAAAAGACATTCAACTGAAAAGGGTGGAATTATTAAAAGCCATCGAAGAAACCAGGAAGAGTTTACAGGAACAGGGGAAACTTAAAAACGATTATCAAAATCTTATTTCCATGTATAAAACAGAAGTTCAGAAAGGACAGGTTTCCATCACCGCTTTCCTGATGGCATTAAGAAACTACAACGACATGAAACTGTCTTACGGGCTGCAGCAAATCAGCCTGAATAGGTTGATCAATCAATATAATTACTGGAATCATTAAGTACAGAAGGTATGTTCAAATTCAAAAAAAGGAATCTGGTTTGGGCCCTGGCCCTCATCTTTACAGTCACTGCCTGCAAACAAAACAAAAAAGGGGAAACAAGCTACAAACTCCCGCTTCCAACAGTCAGTGTTGGAAATCCCATAGTGGAAACCAAGGTGGTTTATGAGAATTTCAGAGCGGTAACCCGTTATCTTCAGGATGTGAATTTCAGGGCGCGTGCCAATGGAGTTATTACTAATGTGTTTACACGTCCAGGTGATGAAGTACGGGCAGGCCAGCCTTTATTTGTCATCAAACCTGTTGAATTGACCGCCCTTGAAAATTCCGGTTCATTATCTCATGGGATGGGCAATAGTAGAGATACCATTTTTTCTGATCAGAATGCACTCACCAATCAGGTTATGGTGCAGGAAGGAGATTATGTCCAACCCGGCAGCTTGCTGGCTTCTGCTTTTAAAAAGAACTCACTGGCTGCAATGACTTATATTCCTTTTGCACAGGTTTCATCCATTCTGATAAATACACCCTGTACGGTGAACATTCCCGGAAAAAATCCTGTGAATTCGTTTTTTAAAAAACCGCTTTTTATGGCCGACAGTGTGACTCAAACACAGCCATTTATTGTTCCCTTACCTTCAAACCTTCAACTTTCCGAAGGCATGAACCTGCAGGTAAGCTTTAAAGTAAAAGAAATTCACAACGGCATTTTCGTGCCCCGGAAAGCCGTGTTGGCCAATGAAGAAGAAGATACTTTCTGGCTGATGAAAATGATCAATGACACCACGGCTGTTAAAATTCCTGTAACCATCGGATGGCAGGGTGAAAAATCCATTCAAATCCTTTCGGGAGATATCAAACCTTCCGACAGGGTACTTACCCAGGGCGCTTACGGACTTCCGGATACGGCTTATGTTAGAATTGTAAAATAAAGGGAGACTGAAATGAACCATTTTTATAACAAATTCAAAAGCCCTCTTTTTGTTTTAATGATCCTTGTGGCGCTGGCAGGAGTTTATTCCTACGGCAAGATGAAAACCTCGTTGTTTCCTAATGTCACTTTTCCTAAGATAAAAGTCATTGCCGACAACGGGCAACAACCTGTGGGGAAAATGATGATTTCAGTGACCAGGCCGCTGGAAGAAGCGATCAAGAAAAGTCAAAACCTTACTCTTTTAAAAAGTATTACTTCACGAGGAAGTTGTGAGATATCTGCCTTTTACAACTGGAATGCCGACATAACCCTTTCCATGCAGCAAATTAGCGCACGGATCGCAGAAGTAAGAAACGATCTCCCTCCCGGAATTCAGATTCATGTTGAACAAATGAATCCTTCCATCTCGCCAGTGGAAGGCTATTCGCTCGAAGGAAACAAAAGTCCCATTGAATTGCGAATGCTAGCACTGTACACTATTAAACCTTATCTGGAACAAATCAGCGGAATCCGGGAGGTGGATATTACAGGCGGGAAAATCAAAGAATATCAGTTGGTTCTGAACAAAGAAAAAATGAGCCGGCTCGGAATTACTCCCGAAATGATTGAGGCAGTTCTCAAACAGACTAATTTCGTCAAAGCAAACGGTTATGTGGGTGATTTTCGCAGACTGTATCTGAGTTTGACCAACGCCAATATCACCAATCTCAACAAATTGGAAAATACAATCATCAAGAGCACAGCAAAAGGCATTATCAGGATACAGGATTTTGCCCATGTACAGATTGGGGAACAACGGCAATATGTCCGTATTAAAGCCAACGGGAAAAATGTTCCGCTTATCGCAATTCTTAAGCAGCCTGAAGCCAATCTCATAACCCTGAACCAAAAGATACAGAAAAGAATTAAAGTGTTGAATGAACACATTCTTCCAAAAGGTGTCAGAATCAGGCCGTTTTACAATCAGGCCACTTTCGTTGGAAGCGCCATTAAAAGTATCCGCGATGTGCTTTGGATTGGACTGTTACTCGCTATTATAGTAACCATTGTTTTTTTGCGTTCATTGAAAAGTGGTTTTATCATTTTGCTTAGTGTACCGTTGTCGCTGGCATTTTCCCTGGTAATTCTTCATGTCTTTGGCTTCGATTTCAACATCATGACCCTTGGAGCGCTGGCGGCGGCAATCGCCCTTGTTATAGACGATTCGGTGGTAATTGTAGAGCAGATCCATCGAACGCATGAAGAAAATCCGGACGAAGATTTTAAAACCGTTGTGCCCAAAGCCATAAAATATCTTTTCCCTGCCATGGTGGGCTCTTCGCTGTCAACCATCGTTATCTTCTTACCTTTCGGGATCATGTCGGGCGTCGCCGGAGCCTATTTCAACATCATGACTCAGACCATGATCATCACGCTGACCGCATCTTTCCTTATCACCTGGATTGGGTTACCAGTATTTTACCTTGTGTTTTCCCCGAAAACAGTACAAAAACACGGGCAATCCAATATCCTAAAAAGACGAAACTGGGTGGGATTTTTTATTCATCGTCCTGCTTTTGCCATCGGCATGGTGCTGGCCTCACTGGCTATCATGTACTTTATCTTTCCGCACCTTCCGTCTGGTTTCTTACCGCAAATGGACGAAGGTTCCATTGTACTCGATTTTGTCAGTCCGCCTGGAACTACGCTGAATGAAACGGAAAAGATGCTTAAAAAAATTGACGGCATCCTTGCTACAATTCCGGAAGTTAACTCCTATTCACGCAGGACAGGAACCCAAATGGGATTTTTTATTACGGAACCTAATACAGGCGATTATCTTATTCAATTAAAAAGAAAAAGAAATCGTACTACTGATGAAGTCATCAATGAGATCAGGCAAAAAGCGGAAAAAGCGGTTCCCGCACTCAGGGTTGATTTCGGCCAGGTGATTGCCGATAAGCTGGGCGATTTAATGAGCTCGGTGCAACCTATTTCCATCAAAATATTCGGTGACGATGAAAATGTCATCAGAAAATATGCCAGACAAGTGGCCGACATTGTGAGTTCAGTCCGCGGTACGGCCGATGTTTTTAACGGCATTACCATTGCCGGGCCTGAGATTGAAATAATCCCGAATGTTACCAAACTTCGTCGATTCAACCTAACGCCACAAGACCTTCAATCTCAGCTTCAAACACGCACTGGCGGAACCGTCGTAGGTACTATTCAAGATCCCATGCAGTTTACCGACATCCGCATGATCTATCCCAAACGCGACAGCACCGGATTGCAGGCACTAAAAGACAGCAAGCTGTTCCTGCCTGACGGAAGACTTGCACCCATGAAGGGATTTGCCACGATAAAAACCATCAAAGGCGTTGCAGAAATCGACCGGGAAAATCTTAAAAAAGTTGATTATGTAACCGCCCGGCTCAACAACCGTGATTTGGGTAGCACACTGAAAGCCATCCAAAAAGCAATCAGTGAAAAGATCAGCCTTCCTCCAGGCTACAACATTGAATATGGTGGCGCCTATCAACAACAACAACGGGCATTTCAAGAGCTAGAGCTTATTTTGTTTTTGGCCGCACTGCTTGTATTTACCGTTATTTTATTTTTGTTCAGAAGGCTGAAAATAGCTTTGTTGATCATTTTTCTTACCTTATTAGGACCAACAGGAAGTGCGCTGTTACTCTACTTTTTACACATTCCATTGAATGTGGGAAGTTATGTGGGCATCATTATGATCGTCGGGATTGTAGGAGAAGCATCTATCTTTACTTACTTACAATATGATAAAGAGCGTAAAAAAGGCCTTTCGGTGGATGATTCTATTATTTACTCTATCTCTACACGGCTGCGACCCAACTTAATGACAGCTTTGGCTGCTATTTTTGCCTTGTTGCCTCTTGCTATAGGGATTGGAACCGGAGCTCAAATGCACCAACCTTTGGCAATATCGGTCATTGGCGGTTTCCTCATGGCTATTCCTGTTTTGCTAATTGCATTGCCAACCTTTTTAAGGATAATTGAAAAAAAGGATCCGCCGAAAGTGATTACTACAAATAATAAAACAATTAAAGAATAAACTAATTCCATAAATATGAAGACTTTTCTGAGAGCTATTATGATTTTGTTTATCAGTATGGGCCTGTCTTTTCAAACGATGGCCCAGACCAATTTATTTGCATCATATCCGAAAAAGCCCTGCAAACAATATTATCTTTCATACTGGACAGCAGCAAAAAAGACAGTAACGGCTCCTGCACATTGGCAAAAACCGGAATGGATTGCTTTTGGAGGCGTCGTAGCTGGCGGAGCCACACTTTATATTTTTGATAGTCAGATCAGGAATTTTTTTCAGGCACACCAAACAGCTGGAATGAACAGAGTTGCCAAATACGGACTGGAGCCTTTGGGAAGCGGTGTTTATTCTTTTCCTTTTGTTGCAGGATTTTATTTCTATGGAGTTGTAACACACAATCCTAAAATGAGACGTGTGGCCATGGCAGCTACTCAAGCGGTGATTATTGGCGGTGTGAGTGTGGAAGTGGTGAAACATATTTTCGGTCGCGTGCGACCTTACCAAAGCGTTCCTGCCAATCCGCACTTATGGATGGGCCCTAAAGATTTTCAGTATGTTTCATTCCCTTCTGGTCATACTGTGGTAGCATTTTCACTGGCAACGGTTTTTGCTTCTGTCTACAAAGATAAACCCTGGGTGGGCATTCTTTCTTATGGACTTGCCACAGGAGTCGGATTATCAAGAATTTACAACGACAAGCACTGGTCATCTGATGTACTGATCGGAGCCGCATTGGGATTTGCTGTTGGGAAAACGGCTTATCATATTCTGGAAGGTAACGAACATCTTAAAATGGGCATTCTGGACGACGGCACTGTAGGCCTGGCTTATCATTTTTAGTTACCTTTGATAAGTTTTTTGCAGAATCAAAAACGCTTTTAAAGGAAGAGATGACAAATGAAAAAAAATCTGACATCCATCATCAACCTTGGTTTGCTTTTCCTTTCGGGAATACTGGTCAGTTGTCAGAATACCGGAACCGGAAAAAATCCTGCTGCCTTTGTTAAAACAAAATCTGTTACAGCAACTTCCGCTTCCTTTTACGATGAAATAAAAGGTTACGGAACGCTTGAAGCCGTGAATACTTTAGATTTGGAAGCCAAGTTCGACGGGATTGTTCATTTTAACAATCTGAAAGAAAAAATAATAAAGGGTGAAATCGTTTATACCCTTCAGGGGCCTGAAATTGATCTAAAAAAAGAAGGCCTGAAAAAAGCCTTCGACAATGCAAAGATCCAGTATGATTATTTCAGGCAATATTACGAAGCTCAGAAGAAACTACTTCAGAAGAACTATCTCTCACGGATAGATTTTGAAAATGCTACAAGGGACTTTCAAAATTCTCAAAATGTGTTGAATACAGCTCAATATGATCTAAACTACTTTTACACCATGACCTCATTCCGGGCGCCCTTTGACGGATATCTTGATAACATTCAGGTGCCTCAGGGCGAAGATGCCGTTGCAGGACAACTCTTAGGCACTTTCCAGGATGATAATTATCTGAAACTGGTGGCTCAATATTATGGCAATCCGGATTCATTGAGTGTTAAAGAGTTTCCGCTGCAAATTGACGGACAAACCTACAAAGGAAAACTGATTTATAAAGAACGGGCCATCAATCCGTCCACCGGCGGGCACACTTTGTGGGTTGCTCTGAATGACCCGGAACATCGTTTGAAAAGCGGAGATTATGTTTCTTTTTCTTTCCTTGCCCGTAAACATGAGTCGGTGGCTGTTCCCAAAGCTGCAATCATTCAAAAAGAATCAGATTATTTTGTCATTACCGTTAAAGACGGAAAATATTACAAAACCCCGGTACAAGTGGGCCGGGAGAAAAACGGCCTGGTGGAAATTAAATCAGGGTTGGCAGCAGAAACACAGGTATTAACACAGGGTGCTTTTGAGGTGTTTTACGGAAACCTTCGCAAAAGCATGAACGTTGGGGACTAACAGTTTGCAGGTAGCATGAAAAAGTCATTTGAAAATTTCGTCAGGAGACCTTTCTATTCTTTGGCCATCATTTTGATTTTGATTGCCGCAGGAAGCTGGAGCCTGTTCAAAATGCCAGTTGATTATTTCCCGGGGTTAAATTATCCGCTGGTAAACGTAATCACAACATATTCAGGTGTTTCCCCAAAGGATATGGAAATTTTGGTCACGAATCCCATTGAAAATGTCCTGCAGGGCATTCGTGGCGTTCAGCGGACATCATCGGTAACCACCCTGGGGCATTCGGAAGTTACCGTTGAATTCAGTAACCGTTATTCGGTGTTGGATGCCCGCCAGCTCACCGCGGCAGCGCTTTCAACCCTTTCCGGACAATTGCCTCCGAACCTTGTTCCCGTAGTTGACAATCTGGGAAGCCGGATGCAGGAAGTGATCGGCTTTACTTTTGTCAATCCCGATATCCCGCCCTATCAGTTACGCGACATTATTCAATACCGTGTAAAACCAGCCCTTTTAAGTCTCGGTAATATCTCCAAAATAGAGGTCATCGGAGGGGAAAAACCGGCATTTGTCGTGGAACCCGATCCGCAAAAACTTCGATTGCTTCACTTAAGCCTTTTGGATATTGAAAACATACTGAAAAACAACAACATTATCGTTTCGGGCCGCTATCTGGAAAAAAATTATTATGATATCCCCATAAGGGGAAATGGACAATATCAAAAGCTTTCCGATTTAGAATATCTTAAAGTAACAACACAAAGCAACGGAGCACCTGTCTTTCTAAAAGATATAGCACGGATCAGCAAAGGAGGTTTGCCAAAGCATTATTTGATAAAGGCCAACCAATACCCGGCAGTGGCTATTTTGGTACAAAAAGCAGAGGGTTCGGGATCCATCAAGGTAGCTTCTGCAGTTCAAAAGGAATTACAATCACTCAAAAAACTATTGCCACCGGGAACCCGGATCCACAAATTCTATGATCAGTCGGAGGTATTGAGCAAATCCATGGACGGGGTCCGTGAAGAGATTTATATCGGCGCCATCCTTGCCATGCTGGTTTTGTTTCTTTTTCTTCAGCGAACCGCACCCACACTCATCGTTTCTGTTACCATCCCGCTGGCCCTTTTTTTTACTGCCATTATCATGTATGCCATCAATTATTCCCTGAACATGATGACACTTGCTGCACTGACGTTGTCGCTGGGGATGGTGGTTGACGACTCTATTATTGTATTGGAAATTATTGAAAAATTCCTGGAAAAGGGGAAATCACTGATCGGATCCATTAAATCGGGGGTAACCGAAATATTTGCTGCCGACCTGAACGGCACCCTAACCACCATTATTGTTTTCCTGCCTTTATTGTTTATTTCAGGATATATGAAAGACCTGATAACGCCTTTCGGATTGACTATTACACTCACACTTTTCGGTTCTTTCCTTATTTCCATTACGGTTATACCGGCGCTAATTTACTGGAAAGGAGGTGTGAAGGGTAAAAAGGTGAAAGAACCGGCTTTTCTGCAAAAATTTAAAGCGGTTAATGATAAAATGCTCCGTTTCTCCCTGTCGCATAAAACAGGGGTTATTGCCGTACTGATACTGCTGTTTTTAGTGGGGGGCAGCCTACTTCCTCTGACAAACAAGGCAAATATGCTTCCTGTTGTAGATGAAGGAGCTCTGTTGTTTGAGTATGTTATGCGTCCCGGGGTTTCTTTAAAAGAATCGGAAAAGGTGGCCGAACAGTTGGTACGGGTGATACAAAAAAATCCCAATGTGGATAATATTTATTTGCGGGTTGGATCGCCAGCGAATACTTACTATGTAGAAAGTGTGAACCGCGGTGAACTGTTTATTAAATTAGTAGATAAAAAATACCGGACAGAAAGCGTTACACAATTGATGAACGAGTTTAAAAAACAGTTCGCCACTTTTGATGGGCTGGTTATCCTGTACCACCAACCCACACAGGAAAATATTGATGAAAGTTTTAGCGGCTTGCCTGCTTTTTTTGGCGTTTCCATCACAGGTCCTAATCTGGATACTCTGGCCCACCTCGCTGCCGTTGTGGAAAAAACGGCTGCTCAAACAGGAGATTTTACCAACATCATCAACAATTCCAAATACTCAGTCCCTCAAATCGACATTACCCCAAAACGTGCCGAACTGGCACGATTCGGCCTGAATGCCTTTGACCTGTATCAGGAACTGGCACTGGCTTACAGAGGAGAGGTGGTGGCAAGGTTTGTAAAAGAGCAGGTTCCCGTTTCCGTATTTTTGCGTCTGCCAAAAAAAGACCGGGAGAATATAAGCCAGCTTAAACAACTGCCGATTCGAACAGCTTCTGGAAAATATATCCCTCTTGAGAAATTAGCCAACATCAATCTTGTTAATTCATTACCTTCCATCAGCCATTTGAATGGACAAAGGGAATTGACCGTAGTTGCCAGTCCGGAAGGGAACATCTTTGGCGCAGTAAAGAAACTGAAAACCAGCCTAAAAGCCAATTTTCTGCCGGGTGGTTATAACCTGTTGGTTCGCGGGCAATATCAAACATTAATTCAGACCATTAAATCATTTTCTTTTGTAATCCTCATGGCCATTCTGCTCATTTATCTTGTGCTACTTCTACAGTTTAACTCTTATTGGCAACCCTTTGTTATTTTACTGAAGATCCCACTGGATTTTATCGGGGTTTTCATCGCTTTATTGATTACCCGTCAACAGTTAAGTATTTCCGTTGCCCTCGGTTTGCTTACTATAATCGGGGTTTCCGTAAACAATGCCATTATATTGATTGACAAAGTAAACCGGCTTCGAAAAGAAGAAAATTATGATTTACAGGATGCCCTTCGGGAGGCGGTACACCTTCGTACCCGACCCATTTTAATGACCGGTCTGACGACGATTATTGCAGTATTACCGGCCGCCGTGGGATTGGGATCGGCCATTCACCAACCTTTTGCCATCACCATTATCGGAGGTATGATAACCGGGATCTTTTTTTCGCTGAATATCATTCCAATGTTCTACGAGGGTTTTGCAAAACGGTTTGAAAGGAAATCGGCCAAAGTTTAGATGTTCGAAACATTATAACTTCAAGTCTGCGTGAAAGATTTTACAGTCCTAATTCCACTTCACCAGAGGTAATGTCATACATGGCACCAACCATTTTCAGGGTTTTATTGTTGATCATTTCTCTCAAAATAGTGCTTTCCCGGATGATCTTTTCCATGGTAAGAGAAACATTTTTCCGGGCAACTTCATCTATAAAATCAGCGTTAGAAGATTCACGCAATACGGCAGGCAAGGTTTTTACAGCCCTAACCGCTGGCTCAATCTTTTCGAGCAATCCGGTAAGCATTCCCATTTTTACATGATCGCAGGCGCCTTTTACTGCACCACAGGAAGTATGGCCCAAAACCAACAACAATTTTGCTCCTGCCAGTTTGCAGGCAAATTCAATACTACCCAATATATCTTCATTGACAACATTGCCTGCAATTCGCACATTAAAAATATCACCGATGCCCTGGTCAAAAATAATTTCAGTGGGAAGGCGGGAATCGATACAGCTTAATATCACCGCGAAAGGATATTGACCGGAAGCAGTAACCTGACGCTGTTCTTCAAAATCCCTGTGCAAAAATTTATGATCAAAAAACCGTTGATTACCTTCCTTCAAAAGCTGCAGAGCTTTGTCTCCGGTCATAAACTGCTGGCTTATCTCATTATGAGTAATCGTCATAATTTACTAACTTTAAGTGATTTATTACGGACAAATTGCATATTTCATTGGCATCTCACTTTAAAAACCTGCTTAATTGTTCTTACCTGCACCGATAAAATGAACCATGATTTGATCTTTCACCCTGTCATTGCAACAAAAATATAAAAATGTTTATACCTGTTTGCACTGATCACAATATTGAAATATTTGCTGATTTCATGATTTAATAATTTCTATCTTTGTCTTTTGATAAAGAATTGTTTTCCTGAGTGTATCGGCAAACACATTTATCAGATTTTATGTTGACCCGATCCTTTCGAACTCAAACTATACTTAAAAATAACATACCTTCGACTAAAAGAGCAAAAGAGCAATAAACCCGATAATAATTAAGAAATACAAAATGTTTGATTTCCGATTAAAAGTGTTCCACACCGCCGCGAAGTATGCTAGTTTTTCAAAAGCCGCTGAAGAACTTTTTATTACACAACCTGCTGTAAGCAAGCATATTCAAGGACTTGAACAGCACTTCAAAGCAAAACTTTTTTTCCGTCATGGAAATAAAGTATCACTAACTCCAGAAGGCGAAATGCTTTTTAGATACGCAGGTGAAATATTTTCTTTATACAAAAAATTGCAATATGATATGGATCAGCTGGGAAACAGGAACAGTGGTCATATCAGAATAGGCGCCAGCACCACGCTTACGCAATACATCCTACCTGGTCTCCTGCATCAGTTTCACATTGAATATCCAGATATCAGGCTGGAAATCCTGAATGAAAACACTCAACAGGTTGAAACCGCCCTTCTTCAAAAGGAAATTGACCTGGGCATCATTGAAGGCCGTTCCAAAAAAAAGGAAGTCAAATACACCCCTTTTTTACGGGATGAACTGGTATTGGTTACAAAAAAGGAACATCCCCTGGCACAAAAAGGAGAAGTTTCTTTGGAAGAATTAAAACAGATTCCCCTGGTAATCAGAGAATTCGGTTCTGGCACATTACAGGTGATCCGGCATTATTTAAAAAAAATCAACGTGCGCATCAGCGACCTGAATGTACAACTGGTTCTGGGCAGTACAGAAGGCATCAAAAAATACTTGAAGGCCACCGAAAGTTTTGCATTCTTATCCATTAACAGCATCCTGGAAGAGCTGAACAACGGGGCTTTCAGTGTGGTTGACTTTCCAGGGGCTACTATGAATAGAGAATTTTATTTTATCTCCCTACAGGGCGAAGAAGATAAAACAGCTCTATTGTTTGAAAACTTTATCAAAGAAAGCCTAAAAAATTGATAAGGTTGCATTACTCTGATTTTCTCAAGGCCACTTTCTACAGCCTTTAAAAGCCGTTTATCCCGGTTTTAAACCAAAATATTCTCTACTTTTGGAACAGGATATCTATTTTCCAATTTATTAGCGTTCAAAATTTTCCACACATGCCTGTCCGCAATCTCGATAACATTTTCCGACCCCGCCGCATTGCACTGTTTGGTGTTACCCATGACACTAAAAGCATTGGAGGCATAACCCTCAGAAATTTAATGGAAGGCGGTTTCCCGGGAGTGATCTATCCGATAAACCCCAAACGTGAAGCAGTGTTGGGAATTCCTTGTTTCCCCGATGTTAACAGCCTTCCTAAAAAACCAGATCTGGCCGTTATTGTAAATCCTGCGGAAGAAGTCCCCGACATTCTGGACCAGTGTGGCAACGCAAGAGTTCATGGGATTATCATTATGTCGGCGGGATTTAAAGAAGCAGGTGAAAAAGGAATGGCACTGGAGGAAGAACTGAAAAAAAGACTGAAAAAATATCCTGACATGCGCATCCTGGGCCCCAATTGTATGGGAATTATCGTTCCGGGCAGTCATCTGAACATCAGTTTTGCCAGCGGTATGCCGCAGAAAGGGCACATCGCTTTTATCTCTCAGTCAGGAGCTCTGGGAACCGCGCTACTGGACTGGTCAAAAGATACCAAAATAGGATTTTCTTTCTTTGTCTCCATTGGCAATGCCATGGATGTGACTTTTGGCGACCTGATCGATTATTTTGGTCAGGATATTAACACCTATTCTATCATTTTGTATGTGGAAACACTGGGTGATGCCCGGCGTTTTTTGTCGGCGGCACGAGCATTTGCACGGAGAAAACCCATCATCGTTTATAAATCCGGGATGTTTCCACAGTCGGTGCAGGCTGCCATTTCACACACCGGCGCTATGGCGACCAAAGACAATATTTGTGATGCCCTGCTTCGCCGGGCTGGACTGGCAAGGGTTTATAACATGGGAAACATATTTGATTTCAGTGATCTGGTGGGCCGGAAAAAAATTCCGAAAGGCTTCGGCCTGGCTATCATTACCAATGCCGGTGGTCCGGGCGTAATGGCAACGGATATGCTGATCTCACAAGGCGGCAAACTGATTCCTTTATCAGAAGAATGCATTCACAAACTAGACAAGATACTACCACCTTTCTGGTCAAAAAACAACCCTGTTGATGTCCTGGGTGATGCTTCGCCGGACACAATCAGCAAAGCATTAGAGATTGTTCTGAAACAGGAAGATATAAATGCAGCACTGGTTATCATAACACCGCAAGCACTTACTCAGCCAGCGCAAACGGCAAAAAAAGTAACCGAAGTAGCTTCAAAAACAAACAAGCTCATCATGGCTTCCTGGATGGGCGGACCCAGCATGCAGAAAGGAAAAGAGATTCTCAGTAACGCCCAGGTCGCCGTTTTTTCCACACCCGAACAAGCTATTCAGGCCTACATGACCCTGATGCGTTATTCCAAGAATTTGGAGTTGCTCTTCGAAACACCAAAAGAAGTTCCTGTCGATTTCAGTTACGACCGTGAAGCACTCCGGAAAAAATACGTTAAAGATGTTTTTCCAAAAAATAATGTGCTTTCTGAAAATGATTCAAAAAACCTGATCACGGATTACGGAATTCAAGTGACCCGGCCGCAACTGGCAACCGATGAAAAAGATGCTGTCCGGATTGCCCGGGAAAAAGGTTATCCCATTGTCCTAAAAATTCAATCTCCTGACGTCACACACAAATCGGACGTCGGTGGTGTGATCCTGAATATTGATAATGATGACATGCTTGTCCATGCTTACAGACAACTGCAAAAAAATTTCAAAGAACATGCCCCGGAATCGTATCTGGAAGGGCTTACAGTTCAGAAAATGGCAGATACACGTTACGCTGTAGAATTGATCGCAGGATTCAAAAAAGAAGCCATGTTCGGTACGGTAATGATGGTGGGAATGGGTGGAGTAACCGCAGAACTATTTAAAGACCAGCGCCTTGAATTTCCCCCGCTCAACGAGCAACTCGCCAGGCAAATGATTCAATCGTTGAAAATTTATCCGTCACTGGAAGGCTATCGCGGAAGCCCGCCAAAGAATATTGATAAACTGGTTGAAGTTCTGATCCGTTTGTCTTATCTGGCAGCCGATTATCCCGAAATAGAAGAGCTTGACATCAACCCGTTGATTGTTACTCCGGAAAAAGTTATCGCTCTGGATGCACGCATTGTTGTTGACCCCAATGAGCTGGGAAAAGAAGACATCGACTACCGACATTTGCTGCTTCGCCCCTATCCCGAAAGGCTCATCAAAGAAACACGGTTACCTGACGGAACCGCGCTCACACTCAGACCCATCAAACCAGAAGATGAACCGCTGTGGCTTGAAATGCTGGATAATTGTTCAAAAGACACCATTTATTCACGCTTTCGCTATGATTTTCAGTTCCGTTCCCATCCGGTGGCAACCCAGTTCTGCGTCATCGATTATGACCGCGAAATGGGTATTGTGGCGGAAATCGAAGAAAATGGCAGGAAACGTCTCATCGGTGAAGGGAGGCTCATTGCAGATCCTGATTTAGAAATGGCAGAATTCGCTATCTTGATTACAGACCAATGGCAAAAAAGAGGATTGGGATTTCTTCTTACCCAGTATTGCCTACAGGTGGCACAAATTGCGCATGTTAAAAAAGTGGCTGCGGAAACTACTGCCAACAACAAGCCTATGTTGAATTTATTTAAGAAACTTGGGTTCGAACTGTTTTTTAATGAAGACTCAACGGTCAGTATTTCGAAAGCTATTAGATCTAAAATCGGAAGCGTTTGAAAAAGATTGAAAACATAAAACGTGCTGCTGAAATGATCAGAAACGCGAAATACGCTGTTGCATTTACGGGAGCAGGAATATCGGTCAAAAGCGGGATACCGACTTTTCGTGGTGAGGGAGGTATCTGGAATGAAGTAGATCCCAACTACTTTAATCTGGAATTCTTTCATAAAAAACCAGCCTTGACCTGGCAGGTTATCAAACAGGTTTTTTACGACAGATTGACAAATGTTAAACCCAATCAGGCCCATTTTGTGCTTTCAGTTATGGAGCAAAGGGGTACTATTAGGAATATCATCACACAAAATATCGACCATCTTCACCAAGATGCAGGCAACAAAAATGTGATTGAACTTCACGGGACTTACAAACGACTGCTTTGTACAAAATGTGGCACCGAGTACAATTATCGTTTCGCCGATTTGAATTTTCTGCCTCCCACTTGTATTGTCTGCCGTGGGGTATTAAAACCGCACTTTGTTTTTTTCAATGAGCCTTTGCCGAAAGAAGCCATAAACAAAGCTTTTGATGATGCGAAGAAAGCGGATTTGTTACTGGTCATTGGAACGCGTGCCGAAGTCTATCCCGCCAACACAATTCCACAGATTGCCAAAGACAATGGGGCAAAGATCATTGAAATCAACGTCAGCAAAACGGTACTGACTGATTATATTACGGATGTTTTTCTAAAGGGTGATGCAAGTGAGATCATGTCAGAATTTTGCACGCTCCTGACTTGTGCTGAATCTTAATAAATCAAGAAAACTAATCCAGATAAACTGCTTATGAGATTGCCTGACTGTCGTGCCCCAAGGAAGAAGTTGTAATTTTCGAAGGAGGCACAACTTAGAAATCCAATGGGAAACAGGTTTTCTCTTCGGGAGATTTCTCCTCGTACCTCGTCGAAATGACAAGATTTTTCATTTTTCACTTTTCATTTTCTCCTGAGCCTGCGTGCCCCCACCTGAAGGGACGTTCTGACCACTTCCCACCGTTCAACCCTGAGCCGGCATTGAAAAGGTAAATACAAAACAATGAATGAGATGCCGGCGTGAGGGTCTTGAATATAGAAACGGGCAGTTATTGATAGCTGATTCCCAAATAGCTGGCGCGCGTTTCTCAACGCGTGACACAAATGAACTACCCCCGCCGCAGAGCAGCGGGGTATCAAAAGGAGATTATTAATCGCCCCAAGGGACGGGGAATTAATCCCTTGTCCGCCTCAGGCGAATTAAACCATTTTTGTTAACGGAGCACGCAAAACACTCGTGTGCTAGTAGAGGGGCCCCTCAGAGATACTGTGTTAATAATCAAATGGATCATTTCTTTAATTTTGCAATCATACGAGAATTAAACGGTCCTTTTTATATTTTTCTACTGCATTCGTGGCTTTAAAGTTATAACGAAAACCTGCAGATTGTTAAGGTTTATGATCTCCTAACCATTCGATTGTGAAACAGGTGTTTCACAAATAGATGAGGCTTACCAGCATAAAAATTCCGGATGCTACAAATAATATTGACACTGAAACTTTCGTAATATCCTCAGGCAAATACTTTTGAAGTATCGGGCCTATTTGACCTCCTATTATCACACCGGGTACTCCAAACAGCGAAATGTTGAGCACAGTTAAGAAGACCTCTCTACTTGAATGAAAAATAAATTCATAAAAATGACCCATAGAAGCAATTAATACTGTTATAACCACAACGAAAACAGAAGTCGCTACTGCAACAGGAGAAGGCACTTTGCATTTAGAAACCAGATGATATTCCTGCAATTCGGCTAAGCCAACAGACAACATTCCTAAAAAAACACCTCCGATGGCAGCAAACCCTCGTCCCATATTTTTATTACAAACCGTATATTTATATACCTTACCGGTATTGTCGGTTAACATGCTGTAATATTTATTCTCAGAATTAGTTTCAATTTCTTTATTCAATTTTTCTTTTTCATCTTTTCTCCAGGAAGTATATAACTGACTACCAATAAATACCAAACCCGTTGCAAAAATCGCTTTCAAAATTACGGGTGGTATCATATCGCCATATAACGTTCCCAAAATCGCTGCCGGTATCGAAAAAACAAGTAAACTCGTTCCAAGTTTATAATCTATTAATTTTGATTTCATATAAGCAAAGAAGCCCGAACTAAAGCCGAAGAGCTCAAGTATGAGCGAAATACCAACGGCAACGACCGGATTAAGTTTTAACACTATCATAAGAATAGGTGAGAAAAAAACAGCACCACCAATACCACTCGACATTGCAATACTTGCTATAACAATAGCCATGGGCAAAAAATACCAATACTCAAAAGAAAGTTCCATATATCATTTTTGAAAGTGATGAAAGAGAAACTTAAAATTTATGTTGCAAGAAAATTATGTCAACAAAGGATCTGACATAATCTCAACTATCGAAGGCCCATCATAAGCTAAAGCTATAAGCACAGCTTTTTTCAACTCCTCATTTTTGGTAACTTTAATACCTAATCCTCCGCATAATGTGGCATATTCTGCAAATCCGGGGTTACTGAGATCTGTTTTCCATTCTGGCATATTTATATCACGCTGTTCCTTCGAGATTTTACCCAATTCATTATTATTAAGTAAAATATGAGTAATATTCATGTGATAAAGCACTGCTGTATTGAACTCGCTCATATATTGTCCGAATCCGCCGTCACCACTCACAGAAATGATAGGTTTATCAGGTTCTGCATAGTAGGCTCCCATGGCAGCAGGAAAACTAAAACCGATAGAACCTAAATAACCTGAAAGGATAACACGCTGATTCTTACATTCAAAATATCGCCCAAAGGAATAGGTATTGTTTCCAACGTCCAGACTAATGATAGCATTTTCGGGTAAAATTTCAGATAACACATTAAAAACAAAGAGTGAATTCATGCCATTGCCATTATTTTCGGCAGATCGTTCTTTTTTCTCGTTTTGCCAATCCAGCTTACGTTTAGAAATTTCATCAATGGTAATTTCTGATTGGAAATAGTTGCCCAGCTTCTTACTGAAAAGACTTGCAGTTATGCCCACATCTCCCAAGATGGGATTATCTACAGAATGAAATTTAGCGAGAGCCATAGGTTCGAAATCGACTTGAATAATCGGTTTCGATTTGTCGATTCCGGTATGTTGTGAAAATGAAGCTCCAAAAACAATAAGCAAATCAGCTGAATTCATATAATACGCAGATACAGGCGTTCCGCTTTTCCCTAAAACTCCTGCAGCAAGCGGATGACTATCCGAAATTTGTCCTTTCGCTTTAAAAGTAGTACAAACCGGAGACTTAAGGCTTTGGGCAAAGGAAACAATCTTATCCATATCGTTTCTGGCACCATAACCGACAATTATTAAAGGGCGTTTGGATTTCCAAATTCGATACATTGCCAGATTTACCGAATCTTCCGTCGGCGTAATGCGCATATCAGCCAGTCTTCCGTCGGGCAATCCCGGGCCGCTTTTTCCGGAATCCAGTATTTGCACGTCATCAGGCATTATCAGATGTGACACATTGCGATTTACTATTGCATTTTTCATTGCAAGCGATGCTAATTCAGCATGATTACTGTCGGGCAACACTACTTTGCTAAACGGTGCAACTGCCTGGAATGCCTCTTTCAAATCGATTTCCTGAAATGACCCGGGGCCAAAAAATTGTGTATTTACCTGTCCGGTAATAGCCAAAACAGGAGTTCGATCAACATGAGCGTCCCACAATCCGGTAATTAAATTGGTAGCTCCGGGGCCTGCGATTGTAAAACAAACAGCCGGTTTGCCCGATACTTTTGAATAACCGGAACATGCAAAAGCAGCGGCGCCTTCGTGTCGAATCCCAATGTATTTAATATTTCCTTTTTCTTCCTGAATCCGAAATGCTTCTGCCATCCCAAGATTGGAATGCCCAACCATACCAAAAACATGCTTAACTCCCCAGTTTACCAGAGTTTCTGCAATAACATGACTAACAGTCCATTCTGATTTTTTTACAGGTGCAATTTTTAAATATATCCCATCGTCGCGCTCTTCTGCCTCAAAAGTTCCTAAATCGCTGTCATTGCCAAGCGATTTCCCGTTTATCGGATCAAAAGGATGTCCGTGCCAGGGGCAACGAATTACTCCGCCTTCAATTTTACCATCAATTAACGGCCCTCCCTGATGAGGACAGATGCCTTCAATTGCAGCGTATTTCCCATCAACTCTGGACAACAAAATTTGTTGCGACAATAATTTGAGTTTCTTCGTATCGTTATCTTTAAGTTCGCCTAACTCAGCCACCTTCTGCCATTGAGGCTCAATTTTTTCACGTTTACGGTTGACTGCCGAAATAGTTAAAGCTTCGTCATCTTTAAAACCGGCATACCAATGTGCTCCGTCACAGCGCGGTTTGTTGGCCGATTTCCCACATCGGCATAACGTGTAATGCTCTTTAGAAGCCATATCTCCCAGATATGTATCTATTTCAACACCTCCTCTGACATGATAAGGCCCGTTTTTTGAAACAATTATTTCATCTTCTTTAAAAAACTCATTGGTTTCTGTTGTGTTCTCGGAATAACTCAATGCTCCCGAAGGACACATTTCTATGACCCTTTTAACCTCTTCAACATTTGCGCCATCCGGATCAATCCATGGTTCGGTTTCCATAAGAAATACGCTCGGCAAATTAGCTGTACAAAATCCGGCATGTGCACAAATACCACGATTATCGTGAATAATAATCGATTTGCCTTGGTAAGTTTCCTTTTTATCTAAAATACGATCTTCGCATTTTTCATCAGTAAAGCCAATACTTTTATGTGTTCCATCACAAAAAGGCTTGTTTTTTGAAGCACCACAGCGGCACAATGCCATATTTGTTTCCGTTTCAATAGCTTCACCACGCGAGTTTTTAAATTGCTCCAAATCCTTAACTAATAAAGGCCCGTTTTTTAGTAGCTTTATTATTGGTTTATTATTTTTCATAACAACATCAATTCTATATATGTTTAATATCGGAAAATTTTGAAACAACACGATTATCGGTTACAACATCAGTAACATTAAGTGCGTGAATATCGTTTACACCGTTTGTACGAGCAAATATTTTAAGCTCATTGTTCGTTGCAATATAAAAGTTTTTGAATTGTTCTAATGCCTTTCCCTCGTCAAAAAGGGAACGTAGTTGTTCGTTTTGCGTAGCGATTCCCACCGGACAAGTTCCAGTATGACAAACTTTTGCCTGAATACAGCCTATTGAAATCATCGATGCAGTTGCTAAAGCAACCGCATCGGCACCCAAAGCAATGGCCTTGGCAATATCAGAACTATCTCTGAACCCACCTGTAATACAAAGCGTTACATCGCTATTAATACTATCCAGATATATTCTCGCTCTTCGAATCACGAAAATCGGTGGAATTCCCACATTGTCTTTCAAAAATTTTGGTGATGAACCCGTTGCTCCACCCCGACAGTCGATGGTAATAAAATCGGGATTTGCTTTTAATGCAAATGCTATATCCTCTTCAATATGTCCGGCTGCAAATTTTATACCCACAGCTTTGCCTCCGGTAATTTCTTTAATATGAGCTACCTTTTCCTGTAAATCTTTCAAATTATTAACTCCCGAAAGTCTGCCGGGCGATACAGACGGTTCTCCGGGTTTAAGCCCTCTAATCTTAGCAATTTCAGGAGTTACTTTGTGTCCGGGCAAATGTCCGCCCAAACCGGGTTTTACACCTTGTCCGATTTTTATCTCCACAGCATCTGCCTTCTTAATCACACTATCAATATGCGAAAAAGCAGCCGTACCCAATTCATAGATATATCTTTTTGATGCTTGTCTCGCTTCCGGAAGCATACCGCCTTCACCGGAACACATAGCCGTTCCCACAAGATCCGATCCTTTTGCCAATGCTATTTTTGCTTCACGCGAAAGCGCTCCAAACGACATGTGAGATACATAAAATGGCATTTCCAATTCAAGCGGCTGTTTGGCAGTTTTGCCAATTATTGTTTTTGTATTTACATCAATATCTTCGTTCAAAGGCATCTTATACAATTGCGCACCTTTAAAAACCAAAGTTTCAAAATCCAGAAAAGTTCTCAGAGTACTCATTGCTGAATTTTCACTTTTTCCACTTTCAGCAAGTTTTTGAATATTAGCAACTTTTTCGTTTGAGTTTAATCCGATTGGTTTTGCCCGGCCTTCATCTTTAAATTTTGTATACCAATGTTGTCCGTCGCAGAAGGGTTTATTTTTCGAATTTCCACATCTGCATAAAGCATAATGTTCTTTTGATTCAGGCTTGTCGTCATCATGAAGATCAATAGATCCCTTCACAAAATAAGGGCCGTCTTCAGTAATTATTATCTCCGGATGCTCTGAAAATGCATTATATAATACACCATCAACTGAATAGCTCAGTGCGCCCGAAGGACATTTTCTTATGGTTTCGATGATTTTTTCATATGGTTCAGCATCGGCGTCAATCCAAGGTTCAACTCCCATTTGAAAAACTTTTGGTAAACCATCGGTACAAAACCCTGCATGTGAACAAATTCCTCTATCATCATGAATGACAAGATTTTTCCCAACGTAATTTTCAACTTTTCTTGGTTGTCTTCCTGCCAGCTTCTTGTCACTCCATTCTATTTTTCCATGTGTACCGTCGCAAAACGGTCTACTGTTTGAATGTCCACATCGACACAAGGCAACCGATTTTCTATTAAGTTTAAAGTTTTTTCCGGTCGATTCAGTCAGGTTTTGAATATTCCCAAGCACGAGAGGCCCCATTGTTGATGTGCTAATCGTTTTTTTTTCTATTGCCATTCCCTTATTTTTTTCGACATTAACTAACTAATTTGTCGTATTTGTTGCTAAACCCTTACAATTTATTTAAAACACTTATGAAATTTTTTACGAATATTTCCCTGCGATTCAACAGCTTAGAAAAAACACCTGTTAATTGCGCTTAATTTGTTTCGGAAGGCTGATGACAAAAGTAGTACCTTCATTTTTAATTGATTCTATCTAAATACTCCCATTCAGTTTATCCACGGGTAGATTCAACAATCAAATGCGACAAATCAATTAACTAAACTAAAGAATTTATCCACAGGAGCATAAAATCCCGATGCCTGTTCCCGGATACTCTTCCTTAGTATGCAGCCGCTGAAAGACTTCGAAAATTTTCTTTTGAAACTGCTTTGGAATCCCAATGCCGTTATCAATAACTTTTAGAATGAATTTATCAGACAAATCCTCAAATTTAAGTCAAATAATCGGGGAAATACCTTTACGATGATACGTTATGACATTTTGTATCAGGTTTTGAACAATCAGGCTAAAACTTAGTGGATTTTGTATTCTTTAATTTTCCGGTAAAGTGTTCTTTCAGAAATTCCCAGTTCATGGGCAGCATCTTTTCTTTTGCCGTGATATTTCTCCAGAGATTTGCGGATCATTTCCTTTTCTTTATCCTGCAATGAATAAGATTCCTCTACTACTTCCGAAGGATGGAAACTTTTCCCGGTGGCTTGTTCCGGTTCGGGCGTAACGATCTTAACTTCACCGGATGCAGAAGGCTTAGTCAGGTTCAAATTCTCGTCTGAAACATTTTTGACAAGCAAGGCTCTAGTTTTCTCGAGTGACGGATCGTTATTGTCTTTTTCCAGAATGTCTATGACTATTTTCTTTAGCTCCGTAATATCCTTTTTCATGTCGAAAAGAACTTTGTAAAGCAATTCTCTCTCTGAGAAATGTTCATCGCCTTCCTTTTTATAAAGCACAGGAAGACCCGAAATTTTCGCTTCGGGCAGAAACATATTTAAGGCATCGGAATCGATCAATTTATTCTGCTCAATAATGGAAATTTGTTCAGTGATATTTTTCAACTGACGGATGTTTCCCGGCCAACGGTACTCTGTCAACAGATGCACGGCATCGTCGCTAAGCTGCAGAGGTGGCATTCTATATTTCTCTGCGAAATCGGCAGCAAATTTTCTGAAAAGCAGGTGAATATCCACTTTACGTTCATGCAAGGGCGGAATATTAATAGGAACAGTGTTCAGCCTGTAAAACAGATCCTGACGGAATTTTCCCTTTTCTATGGCCTGCGGGATTTGAACGTTAGTGGCAGCAACCATGCGGACATCGGTTTTGATGACTTTGGAAGAGCCCACTTTCATAAACTCGCCCGACTCCAATACGCGTAACAGCCTGACCTGCGTTGACAACGGCAACTCTGCTACTTCATCAAGAAAGATGGTACCGCCATTCGCAACTTCAAAATAACCTTTCCGGGCTTCGTGTGCGCCTGTAAAAGACCCTTTTTCGTGACCGAATAGTTCCGAATCAATGGTCCCTTCTGGAATGGCGCCACAGTTCACAGCAATATAATTACCATGTTTTCGTGGACTTAGATGGTGAATAATTTGCGGGAATACTTCCTTTCCGGTTCCAGATTCGCCCGTTATTAAAACAGTCAGGTCGGTGGATGCCACCTGCATTGCGATATCAATGGCACGGTTCAACAAAGGAGAATTTCCAATGATCCCGAATCGTTGTTTAACACTTTGAACGTCCATAACTGTTTTACTTTAATCGTCAAAATTATCTTAAACTGGCACCCATTTCCTTTTCAAACGCCATCTGAATTCTTTGCATACTCTTATCTATCAACTTATCTGTCAGAGTTTTATTTTCATCCTGTAAAATAAACGATAATGCATACGATTTTTTGCCTTCTGGGATTTTGTCGCCTTCGTAAACATCAAAGATCCCAACCGATTTCAAAAGTTTCTTTTCAGTTCTTAAAGCCAGTGATTTCAATTCCTGAAAATGAAGGTTTTTATCGACAACCAGTGCCAGGTCGCGGCGGACTTCGGGAAATTTAGCCACCGGTTTGTACTGAACATCATTCCGGGGAATCAACCTGAACCATTCATCCCATTCAATATCAGCGGCAAAAACATCGCTTTTCAATCCCATATATTTGAGTAATTCTTTACTCAACAAACCTATCCTGGCCAGAACTTTTCCGTTCGACTGCAGTTGAATTCCGTAGTGATAATTCCCATCTTTAAACTCATCAGATTTCAACCTGTCAGCATTAATTCCGGTAAGCTGCATCAGACTGTCAACCAATCCTCTTAAATAGAAAAAGTTAACTTTAAATGATTGTGAATCCCAATTTTCATCTTGCTGCTGCCCGGCTGCAAGCAGAATAAGATGCCGTTCTTCCCTGTAGTTTTTCTGTCCGCGGGATTTATCATAGCTATCTTTCTTGAAATACGTTTTCCCAAATTCAAAAACTTTTAGGTCGTGGATTTTTCTGTTTTGATTATAAGCAATCACGTCCAGACCACCATGCAACAAAGTCTGGCGTAAAACATTCAAATCTTTGCTTAATGGATTCAGCAAGTCAACACTGTTTTTCTCATCATAAACTTTGCTGTTCTCAAAGTATTCCGATTTGGTTAGTGAGTTATTGAGCATTTCAAAGAATCCTTGTCCCATCAGGTAATCGGAGACTGTATTCTGTACTTTTTCAGCATCAGGTTTTTTCCGCAAGCTCACGGAAGAATGAATTTTATCTTCAAAACTCACATTATTATAACCGTAAATCCTTAGAATCTCCTCAATTACATCCACTTCGCGCAACACATCTACTTTAAAAGTGGGAATCCTGAGTTTCAATCCGGTTGCATTTTCTTCAAGAATTTCCATTTCCAGGTCAGTAACAATTTCTTTGATGATTTTCCTGTCGATGGTCATCCCGATAAGGCGATCAACATTTTCGTAAGTAATGTCCACTTCCCATTTATCAATGGATTTTGGATAAACATCTTTGATTTCGGAAGAGATGGTTCCACCAGCCAGTTCTTTGATCAGAAGAGCTGCTCTTTTCAAAGCATAGATTGTGATGTTTGGGTCGGCGCCACGTTCAAAACGGAAGCTGGCATCCGTTTGCAGGGAATGTCGTTTGGATGTTTTCCGGATGTGCCGCGGATCAAAATAGGCACTTTCAATAAATACTGAAGTGGTATTGTCAGTTACTCCAGATTCGGCACCACCAAAAACCCCGGCAATACACATGCCTTCTTCCATATTGCAGATCATCAGATCCTCTGCATGAAGCTTGCGTTCTTCATTGTCAAGGGTTACAAAAGGTGTATCGGCAGGTTGTTTCTGCACTACCACTTTGTTACCTTTGATTTTGGCCGCATCAAATGCATGAAGCGGATGGCCGGTTTCATTCAGGATGAAATTGGTAATATCCACCACATTGTTGATGGGCCGCACCCCGATGCTCATTAAATGTGATTTCAGCCATTCCGGTGATTCTTTCACCTGAATATCCTTAACCGTAATCCCCGAATAACGTGGACAGGCTTCAACATCGTTGACCACAATATCAATATCCAGATCATGATTATCGACACTGAATTTGTCGACATCGGGGCGTTTGATGTGATATTTTCTGGTTTTAAAATAACGGTTCAGCCCTGCAACCAGGTCACGGGCAGCACCCATATGCGAAGCAGCATCGGCACGGTTGGGTGTCAGGCCAATCTCATAAACGTAATCGTTTTTCAAATCAAAATAATCGGCGGCAGGGATACCCTGTTTAACGCTTTCGGGAAGAACCATAATTCCATCGTGTGAACTTCCCAATCCCAGCTCGTCTTCGGCACAAATCATCCCTTCGGAAACCTCACCGCGAATTTTTGCCTTTTTAATTTGAATAGAATTTTCACCATCGTACAAGGTCGTTCCCACGGTAGCCACTAATACTTTCTGGCCTTTTGCCACATTAGGCGCCCCGCAAACAATGGGCAATACATTTCCATTTCCAACATCGACAGTCGTTACGCTAAGTTTGTCTGCATTGGGATGTTTTTCACAGGTCAAAACTGTTCCGGTAACCACGCCTTTCAGACCTCCTTTAATCGATTGAATTTCTTCCATGCCCTCCACTTCCAGTCCGATATCTGTTAAAATTGTGGACAACAGCTGCGGGTCAAGATCCAGGTCAATGTATTGATTCAACCAATTATACGATAACTTCATCTCTTATATTCTTTAATCTTTTTAATCCTATTTTCAAGTAAGAATGCACTGTTTTTACAGATTGCAAAGTTAAGAAAATTTCAGGATCCTGCCATTTTGTCGGTAATTTTTAAGATCGAAGTCGTTCAGCAATCTTAAAATCTTAAATCGGTGTTCCCTGCCAGCCGGTTTATCAGCCGAAGAATGGCGGGCTTGGCTTGTTCTTAAATCGAATTGAATATCGAATGCCGATTAACAATTTGAGATTTTGTCGGATCCCGACATTTATCAGGGGAAGACCGAAGATAGCATTCACTCAATTACCAACGATATTGAAAATACGTACCTTTGTCATGCTAAAAAAGAAACTAATGCTCATAGATCAAGATATGAAAATGGCCGACGTTGTGTTGCACGACCCGACACTGGTTCCAATCATCAATCGCTTTGGAGTACATCTTGGCCTGGGCGACCAGAGCATCCATGAAATTTGCCGGAAACACGATTTGCACTTGCAGTTTTTTATCACCATCCTGAATGCTTTTCACGACAAATTATATTTCCCCAGGAAACAACTTCAAAGCTTTCCTGCCAAACTGATTATCAGCTATTTACAAAAGGTGCATTATTATTTTCTGGATGAAAAAATTCCGGAGATCGCCGGGCTTATCAAAGAAGCCATATTGGAAGCCGACATAAACAAGAAAAAATACGCTGTCATTGAAAAGTTCTTGTTGCATTATAAAGATGAGTTCACCAAGCACATAGAGCGGGAAGAGAAAAAGGTTTTTCCGTACATATTAAAACTGGAAGCCGCTATGGAACAAAGGGATGTTCCGAAAGGAATTGATGAGCTTCTAAAAGAATATCCAATTGCTGCCTATCAGGCAGAACATGAAGACGTGGAAGAAAAAATCTTTGACCTGAAAAACATTATTGTAAGACATCTTCCCACGCCCAACAACGACATGTTGTGGTACCAGATACTTCGTGAGATCTTTACGCTTGAAAAGGAACTTAATGAACATGCCCGTATCGAAGACCTGATTTTAATTCCCAAAGTCAAAACCATGGAAATTGCATTAAAATCCAAAAGGTCAGACTAATGGGGAACCTTAAATCTGTTGTTATTATCGAAAAAAGTTACCTGATGCAGGCTGGTCTGGAGTCCGTCATTACGGGACTACCAAGGTTGGTTTTGTTAAAGGTTTTTACCGGTGACGAGCCTAATTTGAGCAGACTGGTGGCCAAGCAAAAACCGGATATCCTTATTTTGAATCCCCTTTGTATCGAAACTCCGGTAACTTCTTTTCTCAATCAACTCAAAAAGGATATCAGCCCGTTGATTTTTGCCGTCTTAGACGACCGGGCGCCAAACAGCCTTAAAAGCCCTTTTTCATGTCGGTTGCTATATTCCGACAACAAACAACAAATTCAGAATAAAATCAGGACGCGTAGCGGGCTTGATAACGTTTCACATGAAAGAGCCCAGATTTTAAGTGCACGTGAAATAACGGTTCTAAAACATGTCGTGTTAGGCCTGACCAATCAGGAAATTGCAGACAAACTGTTTCTGAGCGTGCATACGGTAACGACACACCGGAAAAATATCAATAAGAAACTGGGGATCAAAACAGTAAGCGGTCTTATGGTTTATGCTTTGATGAACCAGATGGTGAACATGGAAGAAATGGGTGATAAGATTTGATGCAAGGAACTTCTAAATTAACGTAGTCACGAAGTCATAAAAAAAGGAAGCTGTGAAAACAGCTTCCTTTTTTTGAATATTTATTTGGGACTTGGTCCTTCGGAAACCTGAACCATGTTGTCCGTATTCAGCCATTTTGAATATGCTGCTTTAACCTGCTTGGCTGTGAGCGATACATAATGTTTGGCCGCGATGGTGGGTTCATTCAGAGGCAAGCCTGCCAGCGAACGATGAAGCAAGCCACTTGCAATTGCATTTACACTCGATTCGGAAAGCGTAATATCACGCAGAAGAATAGATTTTGCCTGCCGCAATTCCTTGGGAGTTACCTCTTCATTTTGCATTTGTTTCAAATCCCTTATAACAATGGCTTTGGCTTTTGAAACATTCGGTGGATCACATGCATAGGTCACCGAGTAATCCGAACGATGTTTCCCGACATTGAACGACGAAGAAACGAAGTAAACCAACCCCGCATTTTCACGAAGATCGCGGTATAAACGTGTGGCATAAAAAGCGCCACCCAGAACATGGTTACCAACTTCAAGCGCATAATAATCAGGATTGGAACGGGTAATACTTAGATTTTCAGCAAGAACAACACGGTTCTGTACCCTGCTTGCATCTGGAACATTAACTTGAGCTGTTTTGTTCAAAGGTACCGGTGAAAATTCCACATTGGGTTTATTTCCTGTTGCCTTCCACCCACCGAAATATTTTTCAATTACAGTTTTGGCAGTGTTGGGATTAATGTTTCCTATAACAACAATAGTTGTCAAATCCGGACGAAAAACTTTCTGATAGTAATTTTTTACATCATTCAAAGTAAGTGACTTTACAGAAGATGGTATCGGATGGCGCAAAGCCGGATCTCCTTTTGGCAATAAAGAAGTGTGAATTGCCTTCCTGAAAAGATAATCAGGACTTTGTAACTGACCGGCTACCGTTGCTGCCGTTTGATACTGAAGGATCATGAATGCACGTTGGGGCAAAGCCGGACGTAGTTCATTGTCGGCAAGTAACTGAACTCCCCGGTTGAAATGATTGGACAAAACATCAAGCGAAAAGCTGCTTCCGGCCGATTCATATGCACCAATATCATCCAATGCTTTTTGAAACTGTATCCGGTTTAATGTCGTTGAACCATAATTAAACAATTGTTCCAGTACATCATCAACACCTTCCTGCCCTTTTGGAGTCTCCAAATTAGGTTTGTTTCTTATACTTCCATAAACACTTACTGTGTTGCTAATGTATTCCGGTTGAACAATCAGTTTAATACCATTTGGTAAAGTGGAAACAACAGGGTGGACAATGGATTTAGGAATTGCTAACCTACCCATGGCATTTTGTGCCCATTCAGGCAGTTTAACAGGTTTAGGATTTTTTGGGGCAAAGGATTCTTTTCCGCCAAATCCTTTACGGGAAATTGGTTTTCCGGAAGATTGAGGGGTTAAAACCACATAAATAGCGTGATTCGGAGTCAAATATTTCCGGGCAACCCTGTTTACATCTTCAACGGTTACTTTTTTTATCGCGTTCAAATTTTCGGCAGGAGATTGACGTCCTTCAACTGCAAGGGCCTGAGACCATACAGAAGCCAATCCTGAAACAGAATTTTTCTGGAATTCGAATGAAGAAATTTCATGCCGCTTTGCAGCCGTAATCAAATCGGAATTTACACCGTTTTTTACTTCTGAAGCCAGTACTGATGAAACTTCCTGAATCAATTTTTCTGAATTTCCACCTTTCGGGAATATGGCAATACCAAATCCGATGCTGGCCTTGTGAAATACTTGTGATGCGTCCATAGAAAAACCGGCATACAAGGCCTTTCCTTCCGGAACCAATGAGTATAATTTTCCCCGCTGGCTGGACAAAACATCCGATAAGACCTGGGCTGCAGCATAATCCGGGCTGTCAGTCCCAGGCATTCTGTACGATATGATAGCAAGGCCGTAAGGTAAATCTGTTTTTAGATGTAAGGTATCAGTTTTTACAGGTTGAAGGTTAATAGCAGGCCTCGGAGGCAACTTTTTAGAAGGAATACTGCCAAAGAGTTTTTCAACTTCTGCTAACGTTTTTTTTGGGTTTACCCTTCCAACAATTACAAGAATAGCATTATTGGGAGCATACCATGAATCATGAAACTTTTTAAGCATGGCACCGGTCGTTTTATCAAACGATGGGCGGGTACCGAGGGCATCATGAGCATAGGGAGTTCCTTTAAACATTTCTGCCAACAGTTTTTTATAAAAAACATACTGCGGATTGGACATATCGCTGGCAACTTCCTGTTCAATGGCACCACGCTCTTTACTCCACAATTCCTGGCTGTCCAAAACGCCACTCATACGAATAGATTCGATATGAAGGGCAATATCCAGATCTTCTGAAGGAACCGTGAAAAAATATTGCGTTACCATTTGCCGGGTATCCGCATCGAAATCACCACCCATTGCAGCCGTAATATCCGCCAGTTGATTGGCAGATAAGTTGGGACTACCCCGAAACATCATGTGCTCCTGGGCATGGGCCGTTCCGGGAAAGCCCTTAGGTGCTTCATTGGAACCGACAAGGTAATTCATCTCGGTTGTCACAACAGGTGCAAGCGGGTTTCTGATAATGACAACCCGTAATCCGTTATTAAGTGTGTGACGCAATACTGTCTCATTACTGCTCTTAGTTCCATGTGGTTGAGCCATCATGGGAGAGATAAACAGAAATGCAATGAATAAAAAGAAAATCTTTTTCATAATAAAATAATTTTGCTCTCAAAAGAGAGGAAATGGGTTCTAATAATTGGTTTTTTATTAATTTAACTAAAGAAAATTGCAGAACCCGTTAATCAATTTTCAATAATTTAAATTTATGGAAATCCAATGAATGAATCGTTGGTGGGTTTTATAAGATTGTTTAAGAACGGCCGTTTTAATTGTTGCACAATAGATAATGAAATACAAAGTTACAGAAACAACTGCGGTAATCACATGTTTAACAAAATTTAACGGTAAGTTGGCCGAGTTTTTGCTAAGACTTAAGGTACAACATGGATCAATTTCTTAATGTACACCTCAACTTACAAGCGAGCTTATACTACGATTTGTATCAGAAAGGGGGGAAACCGGTATTTTTACTTCAAATTTGTTTTAAGATTCTTAATCCTCAGAAAAAACCATTATTTTTGCAGAACTTATTTTAAATCAATCTAAATAATAATGAAGACAATCGGATTATTTTACGGATCCACTTACGGAATGACTGAAAAGATCGCCCATAAGATCAAAAATGAATTCGGCAAACAGCCGGTTGATATCATCAATGTAAAAGATGCAGAACTGGAAGATATCGACCAATACGAATATTTGATTTTCGGTACTTCCGCCTGGGGGATTGGCGAAATGCAGGATGACTGGGAACGGGCCATCGTAAAATTGGAGCAGATCAATTTCTCCAAAAAGAAACTGGCATTATATGGGCTGGGCGACCAAAAAGAATACCCCGAAAGCTTTGTAGACGGCCTGGGGATTTTATATTGCCGGCTTCCTGATAAATCGCGTGTCATTGGTTCCTGGCCTGTTAAGGATTACAAATTTTATTTTTCGCTCGCTGCAAAAGACGAAAACTTTGTCGGCCTTGTGATCGATGAACACAATCAACCTGAAAAAACAGATGAAAGGATCAAGAAGTGGGTTGCATTGCTGAAAAAGGGCTTTAAATAGACATTTTTATTTTGAGATATCAAAATAAGAATTCCCTCTGACTTTCAGGAAAAGCAAAGAAATGAGGCCTTGCAACAATTAGATCAAAACCGATTGATTACTGAAAACCTTTTTGTGACGTTCTACTATTGAGGCTGAAACCCGGAGATCCTGGAACTAAAGATGAAAGAAGTGAAAGATGAAATTAAACCTGTTATATTTTATTATTGGAGCAGTAATAATATCCGGTTGTACAAATTTAAAAGCTCAGAAAAAGGTGGCTGAAAACAATTTGACCAACAGTGGAGAATATGAATCTGCAACCCTTGCCGCAGGCTGTTACTGGTGTATGGATGCCCCAAAAACATCCCCGGTGTGATTAAAGTGATTTCCGGATTTGCCGGCGGACACGTAAAAGACCCTACTTATGAGGAAGTTAGTACTGAAACAACCGGAGCTAAAGAAGCTGTTGATATAATTTTCGATCCTGACATTGTCAGTTATTCGGAGATACTTGATGTTTATTGGAAACAGTTCGATCCCACCGATGCCAGCGGTTCTTTTGTTGACAGGGGTTCTCAATATGAATCTGCTATTTTCTATCACGATAAAACACAGAAAAAAATTGCCGAATGCTCTAAAAATGAATTGAGCAACTCCGGTATTTTTCATAAGCCCATCGTCACAAAAATAGAAAAATTCACCGCTTTCTATCCTGCCACAAATGATCAGCAACATTATTATAAAAAAAGTCCGCAACACTATCACCTTTATCGAATTGCCTCAGGCAGAGATCAGTTTATTATGGGCGCTTGGGGCGATAAAAATGTGGATAAGTATAAAAAAAGAGAAAATCAAAAAGGAGTTGACGCCCCTGCAATATGATGTTACCCAGAAGAGTGCTACTGAAAAACCGTTTGACAACAAATACTGGGACAATCATAAAAAAGGAATTTATGTGGATGTGGTGACCGGCGAACCTTTATTCAGTTCAACCAGTAAATACAATTCCGGCTGTGGCTGGCCCAGTTTTACCAAACCCATCGATACAAGATATCTTGAAAAAAAAGAAGATAATTCCTATGGCATGAAACGGGTAGAAGTTCGAAGCACTTTTGGTAATTCACACCTGGGACATTTTTTTGATGACGGCTCGGGCCCAGGTCATCTGAGGTATTGTATCAATTCTGCATCACTCAGGTTTATTCCTGAAGAAGACATGAAAAAAGAAGGTTACGGAGAGTATTTGTATTTGTTTAAAGAAGATAAGTCTAAAAAACAGGAGAAATAAAATTTCCCCAATAAGCTCACGCGATTTAAGTATTTGTGTTAAGTGTAAGTGTACAAGCAGAAGACTTAGACCAAGAAAAAGAAAGTACAACAATTAGCGTTCTGA
>CAZPPK010000002.1:13256-54277 GCA_964588415.1 uncultured Lentimicrobiaceae bacterium | reverse complement strand
AGATCGCTGCTGCTTTTATTAGCCTGATTTTTAACCCTTGATTCGCATTATTAAACCCTATGTACTTGTTTTATTTAATAATTAATTAAAAATTTCTATTATGAATAAGTTAGATTTAAAGAAAATGGAACTGACAGCCTTGAACTATTCAGAAGTTTTGAATACAAATGCAGGTAGTCCATACTCTGATGGTGAAGCAGCTGGTGAAGCAGCCGGTGAAGAATTAGTACGTGCTTTCAAAAGTGCAACTCTCCTAGACGAAGCTGCTGAGCTTCTTGGATTGTTATAAATTAAATTGACGATATATCAAGGGCATCTAAAAAATTAGAGCCCTTGATATTTTAATAGGCGTAAAGATGAAAAACTTGATAACTTATTTGAGGAACCCTGTTTATTGCCTTGGGCAAAAACCAAAGTTAATTTATTTTTTAAAATGGTTCTTAATTTATAACATAGCGATAATTTCACCTTTCATAATAGCCTTCATAATTCAACAAAAATTTCATATAAAATATACATATTTTGGTGAGAAGAGTACATCTCATTTTAACTTAATCTTATTGGGTGGGCTCATTGTTCCTATCATTGAAGAAATTTTCTTTAGGTCCTGGCTAAAGTTTAAACGGAATAACATAATTTTATTTGTTGTAGGATTGATTGTTTTAACAACAATTACAACAATTGCTTTTTTTATCTCAAAAAAATATGTATTTTTAGACTATTCTGTTTTTTTTCTTACTATACTCGTTGGGTTATTTTCTCTACTATATTTTTTTAGTATAGATCGGATAGAGTTATTCATCTCCTCAAAATTTAAATATTTTTTTTACGCTTCAGTTATATTATTTGGACTTGCACATCTAGGTTATTTTAGAGGAAACATCTATTTAATATGGATATTTTTTCCTTTTCTCGTAAGTCCTCAACTCATTGCAGGACTTTTTCTTGGTTATATCAGGATGAAGCACGGCCTTGTTTATAGTATTCTTTTTCATATGCTTTTAAATGGAGTTCTTCTCATTAATTTTTTTTAATCCGAAGAATTTATCAATGTTCTGCAACGGGATGAGAAGTGCAAGATTTTAAAAACAGCAGACTTTTCATAAAAAGGCAGATGTTATTATTTATACATCAATGAACTGGCCTTAAGATAGTTTATTTGCACCCAATTATAGACCTTCAAATAATGCCCAAAATCTTTCCCCAATCAATAATCGAATTTTCGACCCAAAGCCTCATTAAACACCATTCCACCAAAAGCAAAATCATTTATTGGATTTTAATAGGGGTGTTGATATTGTTTATCGCTTCTTTATTTTGGATAAAGGTGGATGTCAATGTCAACACGCCAGGTATTATTACATCTAAGCAGCAGGCAACTGAAATCATGGCGCCGGTATACGGAACCATAGAATCGCTGAGAATACAGGTAAACCAATATGTTAAACAAGGCGACACTTTACTATTGGTGGATACCGCAGAAATAGAAAAAAGTATTCATATCATTCAGGACAAAATTCAGATTCTGGAAAATCAAAATACTGATTTGTCTTATCTTACAAAATTGGTTATGGATGGCAAATATGAGACCCAAAATGTTTCAACGCCATTGTACAAGCAGGAGCTGAAAAAATTTATTTCGGATTTAGGCCTCCAAAAATCAGAAATTGAAAATGATCAAAAAGCATATCTTAGGGAGCGAACTTTATATAAAATGGGAGTAGCACCTTTGGCTGAATTTGAACAAATCTCTTATAAATATCAGGATTCAAAATTAACTCACCGTAAAATATTTGAAGATCAGCTTTCTTCGTGGCAAAATCAATTCAATGAAAACCAGACCCAATTATACGGACTGAAAGATGGTTTAAATAATTCGCGAAACAATTTAAAAAAATATTTTATTATAGCCCCCATTGATGGATATATACAGAATCTGTCAGGAATAAAAACCCAGGGTAATATTTATTCGAACCAGCAAATTTGTACCATTACCCCAACCAGTGAGCTAATAGTGGAAGCTTATGTTTCGACCGCAAATATTGGATTTCTGAGGGTCAGCCAGAAAGTTAATTTCCAGGTTAGCGCCTTTAATTACAACCAATGGGGTATGCTCAATGGTTTTGTAAGCCAAATTCCCAAAGATGTATATACATCCAGCCAGGGACAGACGAGTTTTATCGTTCGTTGTAAACTAAATGGAACAAAGTTAAAATACAAAAACAATGTGGTAACGGTAAGAAAAGGCATGACTGTAACCACCAGCTTTTTCCTGGCACGAAGAACGCTTGCTCAACTCCTGTATGATAATGTCAGTAGCTGGCTTAACCCTAATCAGCTCCATCAATAAAAATGAAAAGTTTAATTGTTGAGTCCACTCCGAAAAGTCAAAAAACGCGTCATTGCGAGGCACGAAGCAATCTCATTCTATTGACATCCTTTATGTTGGGATTGCTTCACTACGTTCGCAATGACGAAAAACTACTTTTCGGGGTGTACTTATTGTTTTATATCCGACTTAAAACTAAGTGATTGTATGGGATTTTTTCAAAAAAGAAAAGTTAAAGTAAAGCAAAGAGATATTACGGATTGTGGCGCGGCTTGCTTAATGTCGGTATCGGCTTATTATAATTTACAAATTCCATTATCTAAAATACGTCAGTATGCCAGCACAGATACTAAGGGAACTAATGTTCTGGGGCTGATTGAAGCTGCTGAGAAATTAGGTTTTGTCGCTAAAGGGGTTAAAGGTAATTATGATGCCTTATTAAAAATACCCAAACCGGCCATTGCTCATTTGCATCTCAAGGAAAAGAATTTATTGCATTATGTTGTAATCTTAAAGGTTACCGAAAAGCAAATTGATATAATGGACCCGGGAACAGGAGAGATCAAAACCCAAAAACGGGAAGAATTCACTGAAGACTGGACGGGGGTTTTGGTCATATTGGTACCTGGTGAAGGATTTGAAATTAAGAATGAAAGAGTATCGAATTTTGCACGCCTTTTTTATTTGTTAAAGCCCCATAAAGCAGTTCTTGTCCAGGCGCTTATGGGGGCAGTTTTCTATTCAGTTCTCGGACTTTCAACTTCAATTTACATTCAGAAACTAACCGATTTTGTGTTTGTTAACGGGAATAAAAACCTTCTGAACCTTATGAGTATTGTTATGATTGCCATCATCATAATAAAGGTTCTTCTTGGGGTTTTTCAGACGGTTTTTACGTTGAAAACGGGACAATTAATTGATGCAAGGCTTATACTTGGTTACTACAAACATTTGTTAAAGTTACCTCAAAGGTTTTTCGACACGATGCGTACCGGGGAAATCATTTCACGTATAAACGATGCGGTTAAAATCCGGGTTTTCATAAATAACACATTGATTCACATCGTAGTGAATGTGTTGATTGTGGCATTTTCTTTTGGGCTAATGTTTATGTATTCATGGAAAATGGCTTTGATCGTAATGATTATAATTCCTCTGTACATCGGTTTGTATTACGCGACCAACAAGTTGAATAAAAAAACAGAGCGCAAAGTGATGGAACAATCCGCCACATTGGAAAGTCACCTTGTCGAGTCTATTAATGCAGCGGGAACCATAAAGAGATTTGGAATTGAAGATTATTTTAATACCGGTACAGAAACAAAATTTGTGCAGTTATTAGAAACGGGTTATACATCTGGGTTAAATTCAGTTTTTAGTTCCAATTCATCAGCTTTTATTTCATCAACTTTTACTATAATAGTTCTTTGGATTGGCTCTTATTTTGTCCTTTCAAAAACGCTGACTCCCGGCGAACTGATGTCCTTTTATGCCATACTGGGTTATTTTACCGGACCGCTAAATTCATTAATTGGCGTGAATAAAAGTATCCAAAATGCTTTAATTGCCTCCGACCGTCTATTTGAAATAATGGATTTGGACGTCGAAAATGAAAATAAGATTATTTTAACAAAAGGAATGCTTGGAAATGTCGTCTTCTCAAATGTAAGTTTTCGATATGGGTCAAGGGTTGAAGTATTTGATAATTTTAATCTGGAAATAGAGAAAAGTAAAATTACCGCTATAGTTGGTGAAAGCGGTTCCGGCAAGTCCACTTTGATGCACTTGTTGCAAAATATTTATCCTCTCACTAAAGGAAAAATACTTATCAATAATATTGATATTAATCATGTTGATAACTATTCGTTAAGAAAAATTGTGGGAGTAGTACCGCAAAACGTTGATTTATTTAAGGGAACCATTGCACAAAACATTGCCATTGGGGATTTTGAACCTGATATGGATCGGATTGTGCAAATAAGTATGCTCATTGGTATACAGGAGTTTATTAATGAATTGCCGCAAGGGTTTCTTTCCGATATAGGCGAAAATGGTTTTTCCTTATCAGGAGGACAAAGGCAAAAGATTGCTTTGGCCAGGATCCTGTATAAGGAACCTGAGATTATTATTTTGGATGAAGCTACATCCTCATTAGATTCTGAAAGTGAAGAGCAGGTTATGAACACGATAAAAGGACTTAAAGATCAAGGAAAAACTATCATTATGATCGCTCACAGATTGAGTACTGTTTTGAATGCCGATAAAATCATTGTAATGTCAAAAGGGAAAGTTATAGAGAGTGGCTCACATGACGAATTGTTTAAATTAAAAGAAAAGTATTATAGTATGTGGCAAAAACAAATGCCGATAAATATTGATAATAGCCAAAATACCTGAAGAAAATAATATGTTTTTTGATCAGTTTTTTGAACTATATCTTAAAAAATTAGCAATTCTTTTTGTAATCAAGCTGGTCTGGATTTGCAACCCAGACCCATCATCCACAAAGATTTAAAATCCTATTTTCCAAAGCATTCGGATTTGAAATCCGAATGAGCGACGTTATTAATTCGTCTTCAATTCGAGAATTCGTGGCTAAATCCAACATTTTGTTAGTTATTAGAAGTAAAACGCAATTTCCCAACCAACCTTCGTAATTTAACAAGTGCATTTTCCCTACTTTTGCAGCTTAAAAATGCGCGAAATCATGATTGAATCCATTTTAACAGAGAAGCTTAGTTTGGCCATTAAAACGCTTTATCAACAGGAGTTTAGCCCGGATAATTTTATGCTTCAGAAAACACGCCCTGAGTTTGAAGGTGATCTGACAGTTGTTGTTTTTCCTTTGTTAAAGATTTCGCGAAAATCTCCGGAGGCAACGGCACAGGAACTGGGAAGTTTTCTTGAAAAGAACACGGATGAAGTTGTTGCTTTTAGCGTAATCAAAGGCTTTCTCAATCTCGTTATTGATGATAAATACTGGATTTCTTTTTTTGAAGAATCGTACACCAATGAAAATTACGGGTCACTTCCCGCGAAAGCGGATGAACCACCTTTCGTCATAGAATACTCATCTCCTAACACCAACAAACCGTTGCATTTAGGCCATGTCCGCAACAATCTGTTGGGATGGTCGGTAGCTGAGATTTTAAAAGCCAACGGGAAAAATGTAATAAAAGTCAACCTGGTAAACGACCGGGGTATCCATATTTGCAAATCCATGCTGGCATGGCAAAAATGGGGAAAAGGCAAGACCCCAAAGAGTTCCGGGCAAAAAGGCGACAATCTGGTGGGTGACTTTTATGTTTTGTTCGACAAAGAATACAAAAAGGAAATTTCACAGCTTGTCGCCAATGGTACGGAAGCCGAAGAAGCTGCTCAGCAAGCACCTTTGATTGTTGAAGCCAAGCAAATGCTTCAAAAGTGGGAAGCTGGCGATCCTGAAATAAGGGCACTCTGGCAGGAGATGAATTCCTGGGTTTATGAGGGTTTTGACAAGACTTATAAGAGAATGGGTGTAGATTTTGATAAGATCTATTATGAATCGGAAACCTATCTTTTGGGGAAAGAGCTGGTGAATGAAGGGCTTGAGAAGAAAGTATATTATAAAAAAGAAGACGGTTCGGTTTGGTGTAATCTTACTGATGAAGGGCTGGATGAAAAGCTGTTGCTCCGTGCTGATGGGACTTCCGTTTATATGACGCAGGATTTGGGAACGGCGCATTTGCGTTATGAAGATTACCGGCCACAAAAATTAATTTATGTTGTTGGAAATGAGCAAAATTATCATTTTGATGTTTTAAAACTCTTGCTGAAGAAGCTGGGGAAACCTTGGGCCGAAAACATATATCATCTTTCTTATGGAATGGTTGAATTGCCACACGGCAAAATGAAATCCCGCGAAGGAACCGTGGTTGATGCCGATGAACTCATGGAAGAAATGGCTGAAACTGCCCGTAAAACATCAGAAGAGCTTGGAAAATTTGATGATTTTACTGCGGTAGAATCTGCTCAATTGTATGACATGGTTGGTCTTGGCGCTTTGAAATATTTTATTCTGAAAGTTGATCCCAAAAAGACGATGATGTTCAACCCTCAGGAATCCATTGATTTTAATGGAAATACAGGGCCGTTTATACAATATACCCACGCAAGGATTCAATCAATTATGCGTAAAGCAAAGGATTTGAAAATGGACTTTAATGATGCTAAATATGAAGGCCATATTCCTGAAACCAAAGAAAAATCGTTATTGAAATTGTTGCATGATTTTCCATCGGTGATTGCTGCAGCCGGAGATGCCTTAAGCCCTGCACCCATTGCAAATTTTGCTTTTGAAACAGCCAAAGAATACAACCAGTTTTATCATGATCTGACAATCCTGAAGGAAGAAGATGAAGCCAAAAGAAATTTCAGGCTTGCACTGTCAGATTTCACATCAAGGACGCTGAGTTCCGCTATGCATCTCCTGGGAATCGTGCTCCCGGAGCGGATGTAAAAAAAGAGCCTAAAAATGATGTATCTTTGTAGGATAAATTTATTACCATGCGTTTTGTAGTTTTTAAGACACCTAAACCTAAGAGATTTAACTTCCCGTCGAGATATTATGATCCCAAAAAAGAGGAATGGGAACAAAGGAAAGCTAAACTGGGTTATGATTCTGCGCTGAGTAGAGATGAAAGAATTCGTTTGCAAATGTCAAAACGTTGGGAGAAGAAAAGTGATTTTGGGAAAAGTACAGGCAGCCGTTTCATATCTTATCTCATATACGCAATTATAATAGGAGGCAGTATTTACGTTATCATTTTTACCAACCTGGTGGAAAACTTTCTTACCCTTTTCGGAGTTGTGGCTAAATAATGTAGGATTTTATGTCTAACATCATCAAGCTTCTTCCGGATTCCGTTGCCAATCAGATTGCCGCAGGTGAAGTAATTCAAAGGCCCGCTTCTGCGGTGAAAGAATTGCTTGAAAATTCTGTTGATGCCGGGGCAACCGAAATACATCTTGTTATAAAAGACGCTGGAAAAACCCTGATCCAGGTCACAGATAACGGCAGTGGAATGTCAGCCATTGATATCCGCATGTGTTTCGAAAGGCATGCCACTTCAAAAATCACCAAAGCGGAAGACTTGTTTTTCATTCATACCTTGGGATTTCGAGGTGAAGCAATGGCATCCATTGCAGCAATCGCCCAAGTGGAAGTCAAAAGTCGCCCAAAAGAAGATGAGTTAGGCAGTTACCTGCGAATTGAAGGCTCCAAAGTACTGGATCAGGAGCCTTACTCCTGCCCTTTTGGGACAACAATCATGGTTAAGAACCTTTTCTTCAATGTGCCGGCACGAAGAAATTTCCTTAAATCCCACAATGCAGAAACCCGTCATATTCTGGAAGAATTTAACCACGTTGCATTGATCAATCCTGAAATCGCTTTTACCCTGGAGCATAATGGAAAAATGGTTTACAATCTGGTGAAGGGTAGTTTGAAATCAAGGATTGTTGCTATTTTTGGGAAAGTTTACGACCAGCGCCTGTTATCTGTTTCCCAGACTACCGATATTTTGAGTATTAACGGTTTTATCCTGAAACCTGAATTTGCAAAGAAGACACGAGGGGAGCAATACTTCTTTGTAAATCAACGATATATAAAGCATGCTTATTTGAATCATGCGGTTACGAATGCCTTTAGTGAATTACTACCAGGCGATTCGTTTCCTTCTTATTTTTTAAATATAGAAGTAGAGCCATCCGATATTGACATCAACATTCATCCCACCAAAACAGAGGTAAATTTCAAAGATGCCAAATATGTTTACGCAGTCTTGCAGGCTGCTGTAAAACAATCGGTTGGAATGCATAATCTCACTCCCACCATCGATTTTGATGTAGATCCTAGTATTGAAGCAGCTTTTCAGAATCCGGCACGCGGCATTGTGAAACAGCCGGAAATAAAGATTAATCCTGATTATAATCCTTTTGAGACTGAGAAAAGTAGCTCTTCATATCGCGAAAGCAGTAATTTCAGGCGAGAAAAACCTGTTCAAAACTGGGAAAAACTTTTTACCCCTGCCATTAAGGAAAATAAAGAAAGTTCTTTTGAAGTTTCAGGGGAAGTCACAGTACAACAGGAAAAGACGCCCTTGTCTTTTTTTCAGATACAGCGAAAGTTTATTGTCTGCAATGTCCGTTCAGGAATGATGCTGATCCATCAGCAAAAAGCCCACGAAAGAATTCTTTATGAAAGGTTTTTGAATCAGCTGCAAGGAAAGGAACAGGCATCGCAACAACAGCTTTTCCCAGTTGAAATCCACTTCTCTCCTGAAGATGCATCTATCGTTTTGGAACTGATAAATTTCCTAAAGACACTGGGATTCATGCTCGAAACAGAAGAGACCGGCCTTTTTGTTGTGAAAGGAATTCCTGCTGATCTGAAAGATGAAAATATTCAGCTAAGTTTGGAGAAAATTATTGAAGATTATAAAAAACAAAATACTGAATTGGGAATGGATAAGACCATTCGCCTGGCCAGGGCAATGGCATCGCGGTTTTCAATTCATTCAGGCGAAAGCCTTACCAAAGAAGAAATGGCAGATATTTTCGATCGGCTTTTTGCATGCCAGGTTCCGGAGCTGGCTCCCGATGGCAGTAAAATTATCGGGATTGTGACAAATGAAACTTTGGAAGGATTTTTGCGGTAATGTATGCTCGGAATATATTCCGGCTTAAATAAGGAAATGAATTTATTCACATACAAAAGATAACAGATGCAGCAATACAGACCGAGCGGATTCAGAATCTTACCACCGGTGGTTAAAAACCTGTTAATCATCAATACCCTGGTTTTTCTTGCTACGCTTGCTTTACGTCGATACCACATAGATTTGATCGGCATGTTCGGGCTCCACTATCCCGGCGCTTCCAATTTCAGGGTTTATCAGTTTTTCACGTATATGTTTTTGCATGGTGGTTGGGAGCATATTCTACTTAATATGTTTGCTTTATGGATGTTTGGGAATGTGGTGGAAAATGTCTGGGGTGGGAAGAAGTTTTTAATATTCTACCTTTTGACCGGACTGGGGTCTGCTGTTGTATATCTCATCTGGATCCATTTCACGCTGGTTCCTAATCTGGATGCCTTGCATCAGATCATTAATCATCCTAGCGTGACGGGCGTGGAGGACTACTTTGGCAAGTATCATTTCCGGGTTGGGGCAATTAATCCTTTGATTACCCAACATGATGTTTCGGTGTTTAACCAGAACATGAATCTGTTAAGTCAGGAACAGGCAAACGGAGATATCATGCAACAGATCGTGACTTTCCTTTCCAATTATAGAATAGAAATGCTGAACCAGATGGTGGTTATCGGCGCATCAGGTGCTATTTTCGGTTTGCTGCTGGCATTCGGAATGATGTTCCCCAACTCAATTATTTATCTCTATTTTGCCATTCCTATTAAAGCCAAATGGCTGGTTATAGGTTATGGGCTATATGAACTTTACTCAGGGATTAGTAACAATCCAGGTGACAATGTTGCGCATTTTGCCCACGTTGGAGGAATGCTGGTTGGTTTAGCAATTATTTTTTATTGGAAAAAACACGGAAAATTTATGGGTCCGGAAATATAAACTGTTTCAATTTTAGCCAAATATGTACGACAATTTTCAGTACAGAAGGAAAAACACAGGAGAGATCCTTCACGATATCTTTTTGGAAAAGAATGTGTTATCACGTCTTATCCTGATCAATACTGTGATTTTTATTCTGGCTAACATCTCAGCCCTGATAACCTGGCTTTTCTCAGGAAGTCTTCCCCAGTTAAGTCCTTTGGGAAGTGTTATGGCATTGCCTTCGTCGTTGAGTGAGCTTTTAAAAATGCCATGGACGATTTTTACTTACATGTTTCTCCATGAAGCATTTTTTCATTGGTTTTTCAATATGCTCGTTCTGTATTTTGCCGGATTGCTTTTTATGGAGTATTTGAGTCAGCGAAAATTATTGATAACCTATATTATAGGCGGACTTGTCGGAGCTGCTTTTTTTGTGCTGGCTTTCAATATTTTTCCAGCATTTTCCCATATTCGTTCTATATCAGTGGCATTGGGAGCTTCCGCATCTATTTTGGCCATCCTTATTGCCATTTCCACCTATGTGCCTGATTATAATGTGCATTGGTTTCTTATCGGAAGGGTCAAGCTAAAATATATCGCTATTTTCCTGATGATTTTAGATATTTTGTTTATTCCGTTACAAAATCCCGGTGGACATATTGCCCACCTTGGGGGAGCACTCTGGGGCTTTATTTACGGTTTATCATTGCGCAAAGGAACCGACTTTTACCGGATTTTTGACAATTGGAAACTCCCTGATCTCTCCTTCAAAAAACGAAGGTTTGAAAAATTCAGTACCAGCCGTCCCAAATCGGGGCACCCTATGACCGATGAAGAATACAACTGGAAAAGAGTTGCATCACAGGAGGAAATTGACAAAATCCTTGAAAAAATTTCAAAATCAGGATACAGTAGCCTGACTAAAGTCGAAAAAGATCTTCTGTTCAAATCCAGTAATAAGCAATAATTTTTACGGTATGGAAAATTTATTCACATATATTTTTGTTTTTGGATTTGGGATGATTGTGGTGGTTTTGTATTTGTACCGGAAAGATAAAGTAAGAGTATTGCCATTGACAGAACAAATTTATCAGGACGGAAAACTGTCCATAAGTGTTTTAAAAGAAAAAGGGTCTGTTAAACAGATTATTATACAGGTTTTTTTTAAGAAGAAAGAGATCGGTCATCTTAATCTTTATGTTGAATTAACATCGAAGGGCAAGTCAAAGAAAACTGTTGATCTGAAACCATTATTGCACGAAAAAGATAATCCCGAAACCCAGAATGAACAAGGAGAATATTTCGCAGATATTTCCTATCCTGCGTTTGAAAAATACTTAGTTTCTGCTGAATTCGGATATGAATCCATGAGGTTTGTAGCAGAAAGGCCGGATGGACGAAAATACAAATCGCACCAACTAGCTATTAGTGAACGATGGGGGTTGCTGAAAATAGATTCAGGAAACTATAACTGAAAGCTATTAACGCTTTATTTTTCCCCAAAGAGAACTGTTTCTCCCAAATTTAGACAACTTATTGACAATATAGTGTTAAATGAAACAAGAATGCTTTGTAATTCAAGATTTTAAAGAAATAGGCACGTCTTTTGTTAGGAATCGACAACAACTAAAATTGAGAAAATTTGACTAAGTCGCCCCAAAGTGCTCAGAAAAAAATGACTGAGGAATCTCTGGTAAAGATCAGGGAAGAAAGTATAAAAAGGAATAAAGAAGAACTGCTTAAGCAGGAAATTAATAAAACTGAAGCACTTAGATCTCAGTTCCTGTCTAATGTCAGCCATGAGCTTAAAACCCCTTTAAACAGTATTTTAAGTGCAACTAGTTTGCTTCTAAACAAGGCTCTTGACGCGGAATCAAATGAACTTCTTGAAATTATACACCAATCGGGAGAACACTTAAATATAACCCTGAATAATGTTTTAGATTATTATAAACTGCTTGGTAACCTGTTAAGCCTTGACCGTCTCAAATTTGACTTAATCTCATTACTGAATGACCTGTATGCCATCTTTTCAAAAGAAGCTAAAAATAAAGAACTTAAACTGGTTTTTGAAACTTCTGGTGATCTGCCCCAATTTCTCGTTGGTGATGAAACAAGGTTAAAACAGATCCTTTCCATTTTATTGGAAAATGCAATCAAGTTTACTGAAGAAGGGGATATAAAGTTATGGGCCGGACTTGATTCGGAACATGGAAACTTCATGAAACTTTGCTTCAAGATCAGCGATAGCGGAACCGGGATTAACAGCACTGAAGTTGAGAATCTATGGAAGGCATTTTCTGTAGGAAATAAATCCTATTCCCGCAAATATCAAGGTATCGGGATGGGACTGATTCTTTCGAAAAAACTTTGCCAATTGATGGGTGGGGATATTCACATCAAGGAAACAAGTACAAAAGGCACAACCTTCGAACTTAATATTATTCTTGAAGGAGATATAAATCAGGCTGATGAAAGAAAAATAAAAAAGATACTCCTTGTAGAAGATAATTTGATCAATCAAAAATTAACCAAAAACTTATTGGTCAATAATGGGTTTGAAGTGGATGTTGCCGAAAACGGAATGGTTGCAGTTGGAAAATATAAACAAGAGAATTTCGACCTGATTTTAATGGACATTCAGATGCCAGTCATGGACGGAATAACTGCCTGCCAGAAAATCAGGATGTTAGAATCCGATCAAACAGGTGAACCAATAGTAAAGATTATTGCTCTTACAGCGAATGCCCAAAAGCAGGATAAAGATGAATGTTTGGCTGCGGGGATGGATGGATATATTTCCAAACCGCTGAATCCCAAAGATATATCACTTATTTTTAACAATTTATAATTGCCTTTTTTATTAACCTTTTTCTGTAAATAACTTATTTGCACTAAATTTCATGATATAAGTATTTTACTAATTTTGCTAATTACAATTGACAATAGCACCAATGAATGGCATGAAAAAGAAGATATTAATAATTGATGATGAGTTATCCATCAGGATGTTGTTGGAAAACTATATAGGCAAAACATATAACATTGTTACGAAGACAGACGGGGTAGATGGCATAAAATATTTGGAAGAAGGAAACATACCTGACCTGATCGTGGCAGATATCCAGATGCCAAATCTTGATGGATACGAATTACTGAAACAAGTAAGAGCCAGTGGTTATTTTGGCAACATTCCCATGATCATGCTGAGTGGAATAGAAAGTAGCCAGGAAAGAGTAAAATGCCTTCGAATAGGGGCCGATGATTACATAGTAAAACCATTTAATCCCGAAGAACTGTTACTTCGCATCAATAATTTAATAAGAAGGACGAGCAAGTAGATCCTAGAATATGGAGGAACGCCCAGATAAAATATCTTTGATGTACGTTGGGAAGAATCCAGATGTATTGAACTCTTTAAAAGCCAAAATTTTGGAATTAAATATAGTTCATTACGAAAATGGTCTCCAGGCGATTGATCACATGCGGAAAAATAAAGACATTCACGCTATTGTGGCAGAAGCCTTTTTGCCTGGAATAGAAGGCTACGAATTGGGAATTCATCTTAAACAAAGGCTTAGCCTGTGGAAAATCCCGTTTATTTTAATAGGCTTCGAAAAAGATCTCTCCTACAGGGAAAAGTTATTTCAAAACAAAATAGTTTTTGATGATTTTTATTTTTATCCTGTTGATATCGAAAATTTGATCACCCGTGTACGGTTTCTGATACAGCACTTAAACAGGATAGAAAAGACCGAGAAAAGAACAGCTATTACACAAAGAGTCTATAAAATCCCTATAATCAAAAGGCTTTTTGATATTATGGTGTCGGCGGTAGCCATTGTTATTCTTTCCCCGATATTTTTAATTGCTGCCATCGCTATTAAACTGGAGTCCAAAGGGCCAATTGTTTATAAATCGAAAAGGGTTGGAACCGGATACAGGATCTTTGATTTCTATAAATTCCGTTCCATGTACACAGGATCGGAATTGAAACTCAAAGAGCTTAGCCATTTAAACCAATACAATAAGTCAGATGATAAAGGCCAAACACAAATTGAAGGAGCCGAAGCTTGTCCCCGTTGCGCATTATTACCTGAGGGTAAACATTGTTCGCCCGTTCTGTATATAGGCGGTGGAGAGATTTGCGAGTACTGGTATAATGTTTTGAGAAAACGCGGTAAAATATCTACGTTTATTAAAATAGAAAATGATCCTAGAATCACCAAAGTCGGAAAAATTATTCGAAATACAAGTATTGACGAACTCCCTCAACTTTTTAATGTTTTAGAGGGAGCGATGTCCATTGTGGGAAACAGGCCCCTCCCCTTGTATGAAGCCGAGCTTTTAACATCTGATGATTGGGGAGCACGCTTTCTTGCCCCTGCAGGTATTACAGGCCTTTGGCAGGTAAAATTGCGCGGGAAAGGCGGTGTCATGTCTGAGGAAGAAAGAAAGGCATTGGACAATAAATATGCAGAAACTTATTCTTTTTTAGGAGACATGGGACTGATATTAAGTACGATACCAGCATTATTTCAGAAGCAGAACGTATAAAGAAATTGTTTAAAACTTTTTTAATAATTAATTATTAAAAATTTGAATTGGAATAAAGAATACGGTAACTTTCGCAATATTAAGAACTGTATACTTTATACAGTAGAAACAGCTATTATGACATTGGTTAAATCAAAACATTTAATATTAATCGTTGGATTGATTTTATTGACAAATGTCAAGGTGTTGGCACAAACACAGACAACACAGGTTGACAGCTCAAATTTTTTTAATCCGGTAACGGATGACATTACTAAAAGACTGCCCCCGCTGGAAGTGCTTATTGATTCTGCTTCCTATAACTCCCCTAACGTACGTTATGAGACTTTAAAAGAAGATTACTATGCATACACTACATTGTCTGCCAAGCGTGCATGGCTCAACTATTTCAGTTTAAATTGGGATGCTAATTTCGGGAGATGGGATTTTTGGGATCAGGACACTTATAATCAAATTGGTCACTATTTTCACTCTTGGTCACGGAGGAGCAACTTTGCTGTGGGGTTTTATATCCGTTTACCAATTCTTGCTCTGGTAGATCGGAGAAATCAGATCAACCAACAAAAAAAATGGATTGAGATATCCCTAATGCAAAAGGAAATCAACCGTCGCTTTTTAGCCACGCAGGTTATCACCTATTATAACAATCTTGTAGAATATCAGAATTATATTAAAATTTATAATAAATACCAGAATTTTACCATGATGCAAATGCAGATGGCACAAAATGAGTTTTTAAACAGTGAAATTTCTGTTTCGGAATATACTCGTTTAGAAGAAATTCAAACGCGGGGAGCCATCAATTTTCAGCAGGCTATTGCTGAGTTTAACAATGCTTATCAATTATTGCAGGTCGCAACAGGCATGAAGTTCAATCTTATCAATATCCTACGCTAATTTTGATTTCTTAATATGGATTTTTTATACCTCATAAGACTATTCAAAAGAAACATTATCCTATTACTGGGGATACCATTGTTGCTTGTCGTTGTGGTGTATTATTTTACACGCCACCAGAAAAAAGTTTACCAGTCAGAGGCTATAATTTATACGGGTATTACCACAGGGTATTCCATAGAATCCACTACGCAGAGAGCTACTGATTATTTTAGTACAAACGCTCAGTTCGACAATATGATCAATTTGTTGACTTCCAGGCAAACGATTGTCGAAACTTCTCTCCGGCTGTTGGGTCAGGACCTTTCCTTGAATCATCATGACCCCCAATATATATCAAATGATAATTACGTCCGTTTGGAGAGAATGATTCCCAAAAGAATCAAAGATATGGTTGTTGTTGATAATAAATCTGGGATTGAAAGAGAAAAAGCCGAACAGATAAAGAATCTGCAAAATGAAATTCATTCTTTACAGACAAGAATTAACGTAAAAAGAAATCAAGCCGTAAGAGACGCATCATCTCTTGCGGGTAATAATAACAACACAAGACAATCAGTTACCAGTTATAGTACTGGCCTTGAGAAGGAAAATACCAGCGGCGTTGTTACACACACTGTATTGCCCGGAGAATCTCTATCATCCATTGCAAGCCGATACGGGGTTTCAAGAGGTGCACTGATGAATCTCAATAATTTGAGTTCTGGAAACATAACTCCTGGACAAAGGCTCTTGATAAAAGGATCCTCCAATGCCGTTTCCGGTTTTGAGTATCATGTTGTTAAGCCTGGGGAATCGTTGTATTCCATAGCAAAAAGTTACGGAGTCAACATAAGTAAATTACGAGAAATAAATAATTTAAGCAATGGTGATGTTACACCCGGGCAAAAAATTATTATCAGCACAGGCGAACAAACCCAAGCCGGTCAATCATCTTACGGTTACACAACGAAACAAGTTTCTCCTGGTTACGATGGAATGACAACAGTTCGGGGCGACTCAAATACAGGGAATGCAGTTACAGTTTCAGATGATCTGCACATGGGATCGAAGCAAGCAGGACTTTTTGTGAAAGATCCTATAGTTCCGCCTGGGGTGAACCCTTTGGACTACGAAAAAACGGTAAACAACCTCCAGTCCTATTATGCTTCAGATGATACTAACTACATATATGGTTTGTTACACTATGGTTCGAATCAACATTACAGCATTAGCTATATTAGCAAAGTTCAGATTTTCAGAATTGGCAACAGTGACTTGGTGAAACTTACTTATACATCTGATGACCCAGGACTTTGCCAGCAGACACTGAAAATTATTTCTACTGTTTTCATGCATAATTACAGGATGTTGAGGATTAATGAAACGGACCGCGTTGTGGAATATTTCCAACATCAGGTTGACTCTGCAGAGCAAAAACTTAATGAAGCCGAAGACCGTTTGTTGCGCTTTAATAAACAAAACAATATCATTAACTACTATGAGCAAAGTAAAGCGATCGCTCTTCAGAAAGAAGACCTTGATAAGTATTATCAGGATCAACAAATCAAACTGTCAGGTGCTTCACTGACCTTACAGGAACTTGAGACAAAAATGACAGCAAGGGATTCCATTTACCTGAAAAGCGACCAAATCAATCAGACGAAGAAAGAACTTGCAGATGTTTCAGAAAAGATCATAGTCAACAGACTAGCTGAGAATTATAACAGCAATGTGGCTGCGCAGCTGAAGATATTGGAAAGAAAACAGCAAAAGTTGCGGGCAAATATCAAATTTAAAGTGGATCAATTGTATCTCTATGGCCACTCTACACAAGGTATCTCTATAAAGAATTTGCTGGATGCGTGGCTCACCAATACAATTGATTATACTGAGGCAAAAGCCGCACTAGTGGTTTTAGCACGGCGAAAACTGGACTTTATCAGAACCTATCAAAAGATGGCCCCGTTGGGAGCTATGCTTACAAGAATTGAAAGAGAAATAAAGGTTAATGAGCAAACGTATCTTGAATTGTTGCACAGCCTTAACCTTGCAAAGATGAAGCAACAAAATCTGGAATTATCTACCAATATTAAAGTGGTTGACCCACCTTATTTTCCCATCTCACCTAATTCTTCAAAGGCAAAATATATTGTGTTGGCTGCAGGATTTGCAGGTTTCATTATCATAGTTTTCATCATAATAATGCTGGAATATTTTGATACCTCGGCCAAGAATCCTAGCCGCGTTGTCGAACAAACTGGTATGGAACTTGGAGGCGCTTATCCCTACTTATTCTCAAGGAACTTTGCCAATGAGCTTTCTCAAATTTCAGCCAGGCTTGTTGACATGATCATTCAAAATATCAAACTAAACCTTGCATCACTCCAACCGGAGCCTGAGAAACCCTATGTAATCTTGACTTTCAGCACGCAAAATGGTGTCGGTAAAACATTGCTTACGCACAGAATAATCAACCAGATGCGTTCGATGGGCAACAAGGTGTTGTTTTTGAACTATAGAGCCGAAGATTATGAAATTGAAGAAGAAGAAGATTACAACCACAGCTTCCACTATACAGTGAAAAGCAATTTTATCGATGTTACCAATCTTCAACAACTTGTAGACAACCGTTATTTGAGAAAGAATAATACTCCTTACGATTATATCTTTATAGAGATTCCGTCTATTGTGTATCATACGTATCCTATAAAACTTCTGTCTGAAGTTGATTTAGCGATGTTTGTCGTGAAAAGCAGTAATAGTTTCACCCGGGCAGATAAGACGGCCCTTAAATCTTTCAGAGAAGCTGCTCCTAATAACTTCCTGGTAGTCCTGAATGAAGTTGAACTCTATAATCTGGATGAGTTGCTGACCGAAATACCTAGAAACAGGACCGGATGGATGAATAGAATAAAGACCATGTACCTTTATGCGACAAAATATAAAATTACTGTAAAAAAAGAGGTCAAAAACCGTGGCTAATGTCCTGTCTAAAATACTTAAAAATAATAATTTCCTCTCGCTTGCAAACAATGGTTTGGTAGCAGTATTCGGGTTTTTTGGATTTCTTTTATTGGTTAGAAGCCTTAGCACAAACGATTTTGGGAAATGGGTTCTGTTAATTACAACCGCAAACTTCGTGGACATGATCCGGTTCGGGATTACAAGAACAGCCATTGTCCGCTTTCTTGCCGGCGCAGATAAAAATGAAGCCAAAAGTTTATTAGGATCGAATTATTTTATCAATTTAGTATCCAGTGTCTTGATAGCGGGATTGGTTTTAGGCATTGATTTCATTTTCCCTGTTAAAATACATGATTCTGGGTTTTCCTTGTTTTTCTACTGGTTCCCTGCCCTGGCAATTATTAACCTGCCGTTCAACAATGCACAATCTGTACTTCAGGCAAAAATGCAGTTTGACAAATTGTTGCTTCTTCGGATTGTTAACGTTGGTGGTTTCATGTTGTTCCTTATGGTAAACTTCTTTTGGACAAGGTTTCCCCTGAAAGTTATTGTTTATGCCTATCTGATTATCAATATTATAACTTCTTTAATTGCCAGTTTGACTAACTGGGACGGTATTCGGTATATAATGAAGACAAAACGTGCCACCAATAAACTAATTTTAAATTTCGGTAAATTTTCTACTGGTACACTTATCGGTAGCAACTTGTTGAAAAGTGCCGATACTTTTATCATTGGATTGAGTCCTTTCTTGGGCACTGCCGGTGTTGCCTTGTACAGCGTTCCTATGAAACTTACTGAAATTATTGAGATCCCGTTGAGAAGTTTTGCTATGACTGCATTCCCAGGCATGTCTAAGGCCAGTATTAAAGGAAACAATGGAAAAGTTAAAGAGTTATTCTACACGAATGCAGGAGGAATTACTTTTTTGCTATTTCCGTTAATGTTGTTTTCTTTTATTTACGCAAAAGAACTAGTTTATATTTTAGGGGGTGCTGGTTATGAATCAACAGCTTCAATATTCAGAATCTTTTGTATTTATGGGCTTTTATTGCCTTTGGACCGTTTTATAGGTGTTATGCTTGACAGTATGAACCTTCCAAAATACAACCTCTTTAAAGTAATCTATATGACAATGGCAAACATCATTGGTGATTCAATTGTCGTTTTTGCTTTTGTGTTCGTTGCAGGTTTTTTAAGCTTCTTTACATTTCTGTTTTCGGGTATTCATGACCTTAGTCTGATTACTTTATATTCAAAGGAATACACGGTTATTACTGTTTTACAGGGAGTTGCATGGGTAACTATTTCTTTCACATTGATAGGTATTATTATCGGTCACCACTATTTAAATCAAAACATAGAAATCCATCTACGAAAGATATTCAAAGGAGGTATCCTGTTTTTCACACAAAGTGCCTTTCTGAAAAGGAAAGGTAGCTGAGAGTAATATTTTTTTAACTTTATAGATTAAATTTTACACATGCTGGAGTCATTGAGAAAGAGATCTGGTGCAGCCAAATTGCAACATCCGCTTGTATTGTCAATTATAATTATTGCGACAATAATAGTTGGTGTCATTGTTGCAAAAGGGGGATTCAAAGTTGCCATCGCACTTGTGTTTCTGGCTCCGACAGTTTATTTTCTGAATCGCTTGTTTATCAACCCTACTTTGGGTATTTATTCCGTCCTGTTTATGGCATTTACAGCCATTGGCCTTACCCGTTATATTCGTAATGTTCCCTTGGGATTAAGTATCGACGGTTTCTTAGTACTTACAGTAGTTGCTATTTTCTTTAAATATCTGTCCGACAACATCGATTTTACTCTTTTAAGAAGGGATCTTGTCTACCTTATGCTGATCTGGTTTGCTTATTCTGTGATGGAATTTTTCAATCCTGCCGCATTAAGCCGGACAGCATGGTTTTATGCTGTGCGTGGTGTCTCTTTGTATCCTTTACTTTTGATACCGGTTGCCTTATTAATCTTTTCGAAATTAAAGCATCTTTACGGTTTTCTCGTTTTTTGGGCTATTTTTTCATTGCTTGCAAGTTTAAAAGGACTTCAGCAAAAATATATAGGACTGGATGCCGGGGAACAGTATTGGTTAAATACTGTGGGTTATATTACCCACGTCATCAACGGTAAATTGAGAATATTCTCTTTCTTTAGTGATGCTGGGCAGTTTGGGGCTGCCCAGGGTGCGGCGGGAATTGTTTTTGCTGGAGTTGCGGCGTCATTAAAAAGCCCCGGAAAAAAATTATTTTTCTGGATTGTTTCCATTGTATCTTTATGGGGCATGATGCTCTCAGGAACCCGCGGTGCCATCATTGTTCCGGCATTGGGAGGTATAACATTTGTTATCCTTTCTAAAAGACCACGTATTATAATCATGGGGGGGTTGGCTATCGCTTTCATTTATATCTTTTTTGCCCATACATATATCGGAAATAGTTCCTATACTATTGCCCGTATGCGTACCGCTTTTCACCCGGAAACTGATGCGTCTTACCAGGTACGTTTGCGTAACCGCAAAATTTTGGCAACCTATCTTGCTGATAAACCTTTTGGAGGTGGTATCGGGTCGGCAGGTAACTGGGGTTTACGATTTTCACCACAAGGATTTCTGGCCAATGTGGCTACCGACAGTTGGTATGTCCAGATATGGGCTGAAGAGGGGCGTGTGGGGCTTTTGTTGCACTTATTTATTTTGATGTATATCATGTTTAAGAGTTTCTATCTTATTATGGTAAAAGTAAAATCCAAAGAGCTTGGTAACATTCTAGGCGCTCTCCTCGGCGGTTTCGTCGGGATTATGGGCGCCGCTTACGGAAATGGAGTTCTTGGACAGATGCCTACAGGTATTTTGCTTTACTTGAGCTGGGTGTTTCTGTTTTCTGCCCTGGCATTGCAGCGTGAATATGATTCCAGGATCGCAAGAGGATTGCCCGCGTGGTCGCTAAAATCTTTTGATTAATTTTTTGATGTATGGCTTTTGAAGATAATAAATGGCCCCTTGTTTCAGTCGTTACAGTGAACTATAACCAGTCAAAGGTTACTTGTGAATTTCTTTCTTCTTTTGAAAAGATAACCTATCGCAATACGGAAGTTTTTGTGGTGGATAATGCTTCAAAAGAAGAGGATCATGCTGATTCTATAAAAGAAAAATTTCCATACATTCATTTTATTCAAAACAAAACAAACCTGGGATTTGCCGGCGGAAATAATGTTGCCCTGCCCTATTGTAATGGGAAATACATTCTTTTTATAAATAACGATACTGAAGTGGAAAAAGGTTTTCTGGAACCGTTAGTAGAAGTGTTAGAATCAGATGAAACAATAGGGATGGTTAGCCCTAAAATTCAATATTTTAATCCCAAATCTGTTTTACAATTTGCTGGTTTTACTCCATTTAACATGATCACTATTAGAAATTTTGCGATTGGATTTGGTGAAAAGGACACTGGGAAATATGATGATATTCGCGAAACAGGTTCTATATTTGGTGCTGCCATGTTAATTTCCGTAAAAGCAATTAGAACAGTTGGTCCTATGTCAGAACTATTTTTTTTGTATTATGAAGAACATGATTGGGCTGCACAAATCAAGAAGAATGGTTATTATATTTATTATTGTGGAAAATCTCTGGTAATTCATAAAGAGAGTGTTTCAACTGTTAAAAATAGCCCTTTTCAGATCTATTACCTTACGAGAGGCCGTATTCTCTTTGCAAGGAGGAATACAAAGGGATTTAAAAAAATTTTAACCTTTCTGTATCTTCATTTTGTGACTTTCCCAAGAATAACATTTGGTTTTTTGCTTAAGGGTAGAATAGATTTAATCTTGGCATCATGGAAGGCTTGGTGGTGGAATTTCTCTCATTCAATGATTGATTAAAGTTTAATTTTAATAATAACTAAGAAAATTTCTATGGAAATTTTAAGGGCTGTACTAATTCTAATCCAATTCGTTGTTTTTGTTTACTTTTTATTATCGACGTTTTATTTAATGTTGTTTTCAGTTGCCGGATTATTTTATAAAGATAACAAAACATCGACTATTGGTGAGTTCAGAAGGTTTGCGGTAATGATTCCTGGATATAAAGAAGATGTAGTTATAGTAAGTGTTGCGAATCAAGCTTTAAATCAAAACTATCCAAAGGATAAATTTGAAGTAATAATAATAGCAGATTCGTTTGAAAAGGAGACTCTTGATAAATTAAAGCAGCTCCCAATCCATGTGATTGTTGTAGAATTTGAAGAGAGCAATAAATCTCGTTCCCTCAACAGGTGTATGCAAGAAATAGGAGATGATTATGATGTTGCATTTGTTCTCGATGCAGACAATATAATGGACGTTAATGTGTTACAAAGAATGAATGTTTCATTTGAATTGGGATACTTAGCTGTACAAGGGCATAGAACAGCAAAGAATTTGAATACAAATTTTGCGATACTTGACGCAATAAGTGAAGAAATAAACAACCACATCTTCAGAAAAGCACATAGGGTTTTAGGTATTTCATCGGCACTAATTGGTTCTGGGATGGGAATCGATTATGGTTTGTACAAAAAAGTAATGTTTCATGTTGATTCTATGGGAGGATGTGAAGACAAAGAGGTTGAGCTTAATATTATTAAAAATAAAATTCCTATACATTATCTCCACGACGCTTTGATTTACGATGAAAAGACACAAAAGTCATCTGCTTTTGTAAACCAGCGCAGGCGTTGGATAGCATGTCAGTTTAATAATTTTGTCAGACATTTTTTTGACGCTTTAAAAGCATTGATTATCAATGGTAACGTTGATTACTTCGATAAAGTTTTTCAAATGGTGCCTCCCCCAAGAATGATACTAGTAGGGACATTATTTGTATTATCTACTTTCTATTTCGTTATAAGTCTAATCCCTATCAATTCGCTTCACTTATGGTTTGCACCCCGCTTTAGTTATTGGATAATACTATTTATTATTACTACCGTTTCATTATTTTTATCTATCCCAAAAAAGTTCTATAATAAAAGAACTTTCAGAGCTCTTTTTAGTATCCCTTTAGGTTTTATTCTTATGGTTTTGAGTTTATTAAGAATGAAAGGAGCTCATAAGAGTTGGCTTCATACTACACACAATTATTCGGAGGATCCAAAAGAAAAAGCTTAAATTATTTAAAGAATAGACAATGATTACTTTCTAGAAATGAAAAATATTCAATTAGTTATCTCCACTTGATATAATTTTAATATTTCTAATAACCTTAAATAAATGCCAAAATGCAAGAGAAAAGAGATTTTATTGCAATTGCTCTTCAGCCGTGGGACTTCAATGTAGCAACTACTCTTAAATATGCGGCCTATGAGATTGCTAAAAACAATAGAGTACTTTTTGTAAACCCACCTCTTAGTCGGTTTACAAGGTTTAAAGAAAGAAATCTTCTCGAAGTAAAAAAAAGGTTAAAGATTATTAATAAAAAAGAACCTGAGATAGAACAAATCAATAAAAACCTATGGGTTCTTACCCCTCCTACCATTATCGAATCTATAAATTGGATTCATAACCCCAATCTGTTCGATATTCTTAACAAAATCAACGAAAGAAGACTCTCTTCAGAAATCCAAAAAGCCATTAATAAATTAAATTTTAAAAATTTCATATTATTCATTGATAATTCAATGATTATTGGTTTTTATCTTAAAGAATTTTTAAAACCCTATTTTTCAATATATTTGCTTAGAGACTATGTTACACTCGTTTCATATCACTCTAGACATGGCAAAAGGCTGGAGCCCAAATTAATTGCTAAAATGGATTTAATGGTAGCCAATTCAGACTATTTTGCAAAATTTGGTAAGAAATATAATCCAAGTTCATACATGATAGGACAAGGTTGTGATTTAGATCTTTATAATGATAAAGATGGTAAGTTAAAAATTCCAGAGGATCTTATAACGATAAAAATGAATAAAAAACCTATCATAGGGTACGTTGGATTCCTCACTACGATAAGATTAAATATTGATATTCTTATTCACATTGCTCTCTCTAAGCCAAAGTGGAATTTAGTTCTTGTAGGACCTGAGGATGAGGATTTTAATAATTGCAAATTACATCAATTAAATAACGTTTATTTTCTTGGCCGGAAAGATCCAAAGGTACTCCCTGCGTACATAAAAGGGTTTGATGTTGCTATAAATCCGCAAGTAGTCAATCCTATAACAAATGCCAATTATCCGCTAAAAATTGATGAGTATCTTGCCATGGGGAAAGCAACTATTGCGACAAAAACTGATTTTATGAAATACTTTAAAGGATATGTTCATCTTCCATCAAATGGTGAAGAGTACCTAGAAGAAATTTCTAAAGCACTTAGCGAAAACACCCAACAGGATATCAGAAAAAGGATTGAATTTGCAGGTACCCATTCATGGGAAGCTTTTATAAATAAAATATATAATTATGTAAATCAAATTAGTAAGGCAAAAAACTTATGATTATAATAAAACAAGTATTTAAAAATTATAAATAAGCCTTACAAATAGTTTCTTTAAGTAAGATATTTTTACTACTTTTATTAACAACATATACTTATGTCAAATATTCTTGAGGGATTTTCTGTTGTTAAATTGATGTGGGGAATTTTTCCTTAAGATATTCAAAATTGTTTATTTAAAAATTATGGAAATTTTTAGAATATTTCTAAGGCTTATTGAGCTTGTAATATATATTTATTTAATGCTGGCTTCATTTTATGTCCTAATCTTTGCTATAGCAGGCCGTTTATATAAAAAGAAAAGGTTCCCTATTGCTAGTCGTTGTAGAAAATTTGCAGTTTTAATCCCGAGTTACAAAGAAGATTTAGTTATTTTGAATAGTGCTGAGAATGCGACAAAACAAAATTATCCCAGTGATAAATTTGATGTCATTGTTATTGCAGATAGTTTGAATTCTCACACTTTGGAAAAACTAAAAAAATTACCAATTAATGTCATAGAGGTGTCCTTTGAAGTGAGTAAAAAATCGAAGGCTCTTAACGAATGTATGAAAATCATTGGAAATGACTATGATGTGGCTTTTGTGTTAGATGCCGACAACATTATGGAACCAGACGTTATTGATAAGGTAAATGCTGCTTTTGATTATGGTTTTCATGCGGTTCAAGGGCATCGGACGGCAAAAAACTTAAATACAAATTTTGCTATTCTGGATGCTTTAAGTGAAGAAATTAATAATAATATATTCCGTAAAGGGCACCGCACTTTAGGATTTTCTTCAGCTCTCATCGGTTCAGGAACAGGGATTGACTATAAATTGTTCAAAGAAACAATGGCTACAATTGATTCAATTGGAGAAGATAAAGAATTGGAACTTAAAATTATCAAAAAAGGCAATACTATTGAATACTTATCTGATGCTATAATTTATGATGAAAAAACGCAACGACCAGATTCATTTGTGAATCAAAGACGTCGTTGGATCGCCGCTCAAAACTATTATTTCAAGGCTTACTTTTTTGACGGTTTAAGAATGCTTTTTAAAAATGGTGATTTCGATTATTTTTACAAAGTCATTCAAATGGTGCAGCCTCCTCGAATTCTTTTAAGTGGAGCCTTGTTTCTTTTGTCTTTTATTTATGGGATTGTTTATTTATTACCAATTCTTTCATTACAACCCTACTTCATTCCTGGATTCTACGAATGGCTTATTCTTTTCTTAAGTACTAGTGCTGCTTTAATTATTTCTATTCCTTCTAAGTTTTATAATAAAAGAGTTTTTATTGCACTATTCTCCTTACCTTATGGATTTATCTTGATGTTTTTGAGTCTTCTTCGAATAAAAGGTGCTTCAAAAAAATTCATCCACACCGAGCATTCTCATATGGAAGATATCAAACACAATTGATTTTTATGATGGAACGGCGCAAATATTATCCCTTAGTATCGATTATAACTGTAAATTATAACCAAACAGAGGTAACATGCGCATTACTGGAATCATTAAATAAAATTTCCTATCAAAATTTTGAAGTCATTGTGGTGGACAACCACTCCACCGATGACGATCCCAAACGTATCAAAGTGCTGTTTCCAAATATTGTTTTCATCGAAAACCCTATTAATTACGGTTTTGCTGCCGGAAACAACTATGGTTTGATGAGAGCCCGTGGTGAGTATGTTTTATTGCTAAATAACGATATTGAAGTACCGATCCATTTCATGGAACCTTTGATTGAAAAGCTGGAGCAAAACCCGGGCATTGGTGCCGTGAGCCCCAAAATCAAATTCTATTATCAGCCGGATACCATTCAATATGCCGGATACACTCCTATTGGAAAAATTACCATGCGCAATTCTGCCATTGGCTTTTGGGAAAAAGATCGCGGACAATACAATGAAGATAGTGAAACAGCTTATGCACACGGTGCAGCCATGATGGTCCCGATGCAAATTGTAAAGGAAATCGGGCTTATGTCCTACATTTTCTTTCTGTATTATGAAGAGGCCGACTGGTGTGCCAGAATCAAAAAAGCAGGTTATAAAATTTACTATGTGGGGAATTCCCATGTGCTTCATAAAGAGTCAGTTTCTACAGGGAAATTAAGCGCGCTGAAAATCTATTATCAAAACAGGAACCGAATTGTTTTTATGAGGAGAAGCCGGGAAGGCAAAGATTTTTATCTGGCACTCCTTTATCAGCTTTGTATAGCCATCCCAAAAAACGCATTTAAGTTTCTCATAAAGGGAAAGTTTTCCTATTTCCTGGCATATTATCGTGCCATAGGGTGGCATATTACCCATCTTTTCTCAGCTGAAATCCATGAAAATCCGATGCTATGATACACAAACTCATCTTTATACTGGAGATGCTGGTTTACTTATACCTGGCCTTTTCCACGCTTTATCTTTTCATTTTTGCCTTTGCAGGGATTTTTAAGTCTAAAGAAAACCATTTTAAGGAAAGTAAAAAACGCAAAATGATCGTACTAATTCCTGGTTACCGGGAAGATGACGTCATTGTTGATGTTGCAAAAGAAGCACTGAATCAGGATTATGGAACTGAAAATTATGATGTAGCCATCATTGCTGATGATTTTCAATCCAAAACGATACAGGCGTTAAAACTGCTTAAAGTAAAGGTGTTTGAAGTGAAACTGGAATTCAGTACAAAATCTAGGGCGTTGAATGCCGCGCTGGACCAACTGGATGATTCTTATGAAGTTGCCGTAGTTTTAGATGCGGATAATATTATGGAACCTGATTTTCTTACCAAAGTAAATAAAGCGTTCTGTATTGGTTATCAGGTGGTCCAGGGGCACAGGATTGCCAAAAACATGGACACATCTTTTGCTATTCTGGATGCTGTGAGCGAAGAAATGAACAATCATATTTTCAGGAAAGGACATTGGATGATTGGATTTTCATCATCACTGATAGGTTCTGCCATGGCATTTAATTATGCATACTTTAAATCTATGATGAAAGAAGTAAAGGTTGTGGGCGGTTTTGATAAAGAGTTGGAAATCAGAATACTTAAGGAGAAGAAGAAAATAATTTATCTACAGGATGCTTATGTTTATGATGAAAAAGTCCCCAATGCTAAAGTATTTACCAAACAAAGAAGGAGATGGATTTCGGCTCAAATCCATTATTTTGGGAAAAGCTTTTTGCCTGCGCTCAAAGAACTTATATTGCGTGGCAACATTGACCTTTTCAACAAGGCCCTCCAGTTTATTTTGTTGCCGCGTATCCTTTTGATCTCATTGTTGTTCATCATCTCTCTGGGATATTTTATTTTCGCTTCTACCAACCAATTTTTGCTTTGGTTACCAGTATTTGTAATATGCGTGCTTGTTTTTGTGCTTTCAATTCCCCGTTATTTTTACAACCTGAGAACTTTGTGGGCAATAACTCGCTTGCCATTGGGTATATTCTTGACCCTTATGTCTGTTTTTAAACTCAAAGGAAGCAATAAAGAGTATCTTCATACCAAGCACACTTACAATGCCTTCCAAATCAAACATCCCTGGAATCATCCTAATAAATAGCTGAAAACTAAAAATCTGGTAAAGTTTATTTCTTCTGATTCACAGCATTTTGTTTTCACAATTGCATGGTAAATAAATTCCTAATAAGTACCCGGAAGTATTACTATTTTTTGTAATATTAATACCTAAAAATCTAAAAATAGATGAGAATAGGAATAGAAGGCCAAAGACTCTACCGGAAGAAAAAACATGGCATGGACATGGTAGCTCTTGAACTTATCAAAGAGCTTCAGAAAATCGACCATGAAAACGAATATGTCATCTTTATTAAACCTGATAAAGACAACCGAATTTTTCAGGAAACATCTAATTTTAAATTTGTTGAGTTGGAAGGTGGCTCCTACCCTGTCTGGGAACAAAAGGTGCTTCCGAAAGCCGCTCTGGAAGAAGACTGTGACATTTTGCATTGTACCAGTAATACAGCACCAATTTATTCCAAAATACCTCTGGTGGTAACTCTTCACGACATTATTTACCTTGAAAGTATCAGCCTTTTCAAAAAAGGCGGTTCCTGGTACCAAAAAATTGGGAATATGTATCGGCGATATGTAGTACCGCGTGTGGTGAAAAAAGCAGACAAGATCATTACCGTTTCTGAATTTGAAAAAAGCCGGATTCACAACTTTTTTGGTTTTTCTGAAAATGATGACCGGCTGGTTGCTATCTACAACGGTGTTAGTGAACATTTTAAAAAAATAGAAGATACCGGTGAACTTCAAAGGGTTAAAGGGCTCTACACCCTGCCCGACCGGTTTTTATTTTTCTTGGGAAATACTGATCCTAAAAAGAACACGATTGGTGTGCTAAAGGCATTCTCAGATTACATGGAAAGGTCAGGTGATGAAGACCTTTATCTTGTAATTCTTGATTATGCCGAAGCTGAGCTGGAAAAACTTCTTGCCGAAATTGGTGATAAGGAACTCAGAGAACATATCATTCTGACAGGATATGTGGTCAATACTGATCTGCCTGCTGTCTATAATCTTTGCAAGGTTTTTCTCTATCCGTCATTACGCGAAAGTTTTGGAATTCCCATGCTGGAAGCCATGCGATGTGGAACTCCTGTAATCACTTCCAATACATCATCAATGCCGGAAGTTTCCGGCGGTGCAGCTTACATTGTCGATCCTTTTAAACCGGAAGAAATTTCAAAAGGAATTGAAATTCTTCTTTCCGATGAAAAACTTAGGGAAAAACTAACGAAAGAAGGAATCAAACAGGCAGAAAAGTTTTCGTGGAAAAATATGGCTCAAAACGTACTGGAACTCTATAAGACCGTGTATAATAACCACCGAAAACTAAATTGAAACTTATGATCAGAAACAGGGATATCTTAATGGTAGGACTTGTGGCACTTGACAGCCGGATTGGAAGTAATGTCATTAACCTGGCCGAAGTTTTTTCCAGGCATAACAGGGTATTATATGTAAATTACTCGCTCGACAGGATGACACGGTTCAGAGGAAGAAAAGATACTATCATTCAAAAAAGGATTAAAATCATTAAAGGGGAACTCCCGGATATGGAGCAGATCAACGAAAATATGTGGAGCTTCTACCCCAGAACCATGCTCGAATCAATCAATCAACTTCCCTCTAATGGATTGTTTGATTTTATCAATAAGATCAACAACAGACGCTTCTCCGGAGAAATTAAACGCGCCCTTAAAAAACTGAATTTTAAAGATGTCATCATTTTCAATGATACAGATATGTTCCGCAGTTTTTACCTTAAGGAGCTCATTGGGGCAAAAACCTACGTTTATTACACTCGCGACAATATGATCGCTGTGGATTACTGGAAAACACAGGGGATTCGCATTGAAGCAGCACTTATGTCAAAAGTTGACCTTGTGGTGGCCAATTCCACCTATCTTGCCGGTCTGGCACGAAAGTTTAACCCCCGCTCTTACTATGTTGGACAAGGCTGCGATGTTTCCCTTTTTGATAAAAAGCTTATAAAATCTACCCCTGCCGATATGGTAGGCATCAAAAATCCGGTAATCGGATACATCGGGGTTCTTTATACCTTGCGCCTTGATATTGATGTTTTGGTACATATCGCAAAAAGCCGGCCTGACTGGTCACTAGTATTAGTTGGTCCTGAAGATGAAGGATTTAAAAACAGTGAACTGCACCAGATTGAGAATGTTCATTTTATGGGAAGAAAAAATATGGATGAACTTCCTAATTACCTTAACACGTTTGACGTAGCTCTCAACCCACAAAAGCTTAACGAAGTCACAAGGGGGAATTATCCTCGCAAAATTGATGAATATCTGGCTATGGGAAAGCCTTCAGTTGCAACCAAAACCGAAGCTATGGAAGTTTTTAGCGATTATGTTTATCTTGCAGAAAATAAGGAAGAGTACGTGAAACTGATCGAGAAAGCTTTACAAGAAAACACGACGGAAAAGGAAACAGAACGTGAAAAGTTGGCGCGGAGCCATACCTGGGAAGCCAATGCTGAAGAAATATATAAACGTATTGAAGAAATAGAAAATCAAAAATGAGATGGGACTTAAAGAAAAAATAAAATCCAATGAAAAGCTTAAGAAGCTGGTGCTTTGGATGCTTATGCCCCGAAACCAGGCCAGGCCGCGTCTTTGGGTAAAACTTTTCGTGAACCCCATAAAACATAAAAAAGGTAAAAGGTCGCTAATCCGGCGTCGCACAAGAATGGACGTTCTGCCTTTTAACCGATTTGAACTAGGGACTGATTCCACTATTGAAGATTTCTGCACCATCAATAATGGTGTTGGTGATGTTTTTATTGGTGATCGGACCCGTATTGGATTGGGCGATGTATTGATTGGCCCAGTCAAAGTGGGGAACGATGTCATGTTTGCGCAAAATGTAGTGCTTTCTGGGTTAAATCATGGTTACGAAGATATTTCGTTGCCACCAAGCCGTCAGAAAGTTTCCACAAAACCAATTGTAGTGGAAGATGAAGTCTGGATTGGAGCCAATGCAGTCGTTACTTCCGGAGTAACATTGGGAAAACATTCCGTAGTGGCGGCTGGAAGTGTTGTAGTAAAAGATGTTCCACCTTATTCAGTTGTGGTAGGAAATCCCGGAAAAATTCTAAAACAATATGATCTGGAAACAAAACAGTGGATCAGGGTTCCCAAATAAAATTACTCTGTTGGTTTTTTTGATATTATCTTAGCAACCGTTTAGGAAGAAAAAAGTTAAGGGATTAATTATTAAAGAAAAAAGAGACATATGCATAAGATCAATACCTTTTTGATGTATTTCAAAGATTTCATAAAATGTAAAGAATACCGCTATATTCTCACTTCCATGAAGTTCGTTTTGTTGAGACGTACAACAAGTAAATCAAGAATTTACCGTAGTAGTCTTGGAACATTTGTAGTAAGGAAAGGCACCATCGACTTTCAGTTTGCCAACTATGCCTACGAATGGAACGTGAAGGAATTCGTTTACAAACATCTCAAAGATTATAATGTCTTTCTTGATGTCGGCGCAAATATTGGCACTTATTCCATTTTATTTGCAGTAGGAGGACTTCGTGGTTATGCTTTTGAACCCATAAAATCCAATTACAATGCTACCAAGATTAACCTGCTATTAAATGATTTGGATGATAAAGTAAAAGTTTTTAATCTGGCATTGGGAACGCATAAACAGAAAGCCGAATTTGCTTTTGACACCCTGAATACAGGAGCTTCACACCTGGTGGGTGTTGATTTGAGCGAAAATTTGGATGACAAACAATTGATCATCGAATCAAACATTGTTCCGCTGGATGATTTGATGCCCAAAATGGATATCAAAAAAGAAGACAGAATCTTTATGAAAATTGACGTAGAAGGTATGGAAGAAGAAGTGCTTTTGGGCGCAAAGAAATTCCTTCAGACCTACTCCAACGTTTTGATTGTGATGGAATCGGTGCATAGTGGCAAAGACAAGTTGTCAAAAGTATTAAACGAAATTGCCCCGTTTGAAATTCTCAAAGTTGACGAACTAAACATGGGCGCAAAAAAAATTCTGGAAAATTAATAGTATGATAGCAGTGGAAATCATTTTTTGGGTATTGCTATTTGTTGTGTTTTATTCTTACCTGGGATACGGAATATTACTTTTTTTTATGGTAAGTATCAAAAGGTTATTCTCCTCGCACAAAAAGAATTTCAACCCGGATTATGAACCTGAAGTGACACTTTTTGTCGCTGCATACAACGAAAAAGATTATGTTGATGCGAAAGTTGAGAATTCGTTTAGCCTTGAATATCCCCGTGAAAAAGTAAAACAAGTCTGGATAACAGACGGATCTGATGATGGAACACCTGACATTCTCAAAAAATATGGCCAACAAGGCGTTGAAGTGTATCACGAAGATCAGCGTGGCGGAAAGATTGGCGCCATGAACCGGGGCATGCAGTTTGTAAAATCGCCTATTACCATTTTTTCCGATGGTAATACCATTCTTGGCAAAGAATCTATCAAACGGATTGTCAGGCTTTTCGCTGATCCTAAAGTAGGCTGTGTTTCCGGAGAGAAGCGTATCTTTAATAAAGAAAAGGATACTGCAGCCGGCACTGAAGGTGTGTACTGGAGATACGAATCGAAACTCAAAAAATGGGATGCCGAGCTTTATTCGGTAGTGGGTGCTGCAGGCGAACTTTTTGCAATAAGGACTGAACTTTTTGAACCGGTAAAGAAAGATACTTTGCTGGATGATTTTATTATTTCGCTTCGGATTGCCATGAAAGGTTGGACTATTCAATACGATCCCGATGCATATGCCATTGAAAGTTCTTCGGCCAATGTTAAGGAAGAATTAAAAAGGAAAATTCGTATAGCAGCAGGTGGAATTCAATCCATAGTGCGATTGATGCCATTACTTAACATATTCAAATACAGGCTTTTAAGCCTTCAATACATTTCGCATCGTGTGCTACGCTGGACGCTGGCACCCTTGTCACTTCCTTTAATATTTTTACTGAATCTGTGGCTTGGCTGGAATGCAGGATTTACAAATACTTCCAACTTATACGTACTTTTGTTCTATGCAGAAGTGGTATTTTATATATTGGCTTTGACCGGATGGTATCTGGAAAACAGAAAGATTAGCAGCAAGATATTCTTTGTTCCATATTATTTCTTTGTAATGAATTATGCTGTTTTTGCCGGTATCAGACGATATTTTAAAGGACAACAAAGTGTAAATTGGGAAAGAGCCAAAAGAGGCTCCTAAACGGAAAGAGCATGAAAGCTAAAATAACAGGTTTTATCTTTTTATTTTTAATAATGATATGGATGACGGGGCAGGCGTTTTCCCAGACTTGCACTATCTCCATTGGTTCGGATACAACCTATATTGATGCTTCTAGTTTCCAACAGATAAAACCTGGGGATACCGTGTGCCTTAAAGCAGGGAAATGGGATTATATCTACCTGAAAGATTTTCATGGAACCGCAGACAAACCCATTACTTTTGTAAACTTTGGAGGAGCTGTAACTATCAACACTTCAAATTATTTTGGAATTAAAATTGGGAATTGTTCGCACGTTATCTTCCGTGGAAACGGTGATAAAAACATTACTTATGGTTTCCAGATTGACAGCGTGGAGAAAGGTGCCGGGATGGGGATTGATGATCTTAGCACCAACATAGAAATCTCTCACGTTGAAATTTCACACACCGCTATTGGTGGAGTTTATGCAAAGACAGACCCCGTATGTGGCAATTATTCGGCTACACGCGACAAATTTACGATGTACGATTTTTCGTTCCATGATTGTTACGTCCATGATGTTCCTAATGAGGGTTTGTATATAGGGAATTCTCATTATTCGGGGCTTCATCTTACTGGGAATTGCGATACCGTGGTTTATCCACAAGTATTGAAGGGAGTAAAGATTTATAACAACCTGATTGAACATACAGGTTATGACGGTATTCAGGTGAGTTCTGCAGATTCAGGTTGCTTTATCCACGACAATACCATTAAAAATGATTCCTACCAGGGCACTCTGTACCAAATGTCAGGCATTATAATTGGTGGAGGAAGTAAATGTGACACATACAACAATAAGATCATCGGCGGAAAAGGCGATGGAATCGACGTATTTGGTCTGGGGAATTTCAAGATATTCAATAATTTGATTGTTAATGCGGGGAAAACCTATTACCCTAATTCTTTTTCATATCAAAAACATGGAATTTATGTCGGTACCGATTCGACATTGGCCAATGCTCAATTGGGTATTTACAACAATACCATCGTAAGCCCGAAAAGTTTCGGGATCGATCTCAACAATACTAAGCTGGATACGATTAAAGTAATCAATAATTTGATTGTTAGTCCAGGGAAATTTGCTACTGATGGATCAACTGCTTACATTAATATTGCCAATGCTAATAATGTTGAAAAAAAGACCAATTATACAAGTGATACAATTTCTCGGGTTAAATTCATTAATCCAGTCACGATGAACTTTGATTTACAATTTTCATCGCCAGCGGTTGATTATGGAACAGACCTGACAGTTGAAGGAATTACTTTTGATATTTTGAACAGGTTAAGACCTTATCATAATTCTTTTGACGCCGGAGCTTATGAAAATCACGACCCACAGGTAGGCGTTACGAATCGGCCGGCAACGGAAATACAAAATGTGAAAGTATTTCCAAACCCGGCATCAGAAAAGATTCAGCTTGAGCTTACCGTGAAAACCAAACAACAGGTCAAAGTTACGTTTTCCGATGCATTAGGAAGAACTCTATATTTCAGGCAATTTCCTTGTGCTGCAATGCAAGTCTGCAGTCAGAGTTTTAATGTGGGTTCTTTTACAAATGGTTGGTATTTTCTGAATATCTTTACAAAAAACGGGAAGACAAGCAGACCTGTTATTGTTCAACATTAATCACTGATCTTGAAAAAACTAGTAAAAAAAATATTACCGTCGTTTTTGGGCAGAGCCTTAAAGCAAAGCTGGTTGTATTTCAGGGGAATTTATTATTCTGGCAGCTGGTATGAATGTCCGGTTTGTGACCATAAATTCCGGAAAATGCTCCCAGGTGGATTTGATTTGCCCGTCATCACTGAAAAGCAAATTGTCGGAGGTGGACGACGGGATAACGATGTATGTCCCCGATGCCAAAGCACAGATCGTGACAGATTGATTTATCTCTATCTAAAATATGAAAGTGATTTTTTCAAAAAGAAACAATTCTTGATGCATGTTGCACCCGAACCTTCTTTATACAAGGTTTTTAGAAAAGCACCTACTATAGATTATTACCCTGCTACAAAATATGAAGAAGGACTTTACTACGATAAGAACATTAAAAGGGAGGATCTTCTTGACCTTCAGATCGATGACAACACTTTTGATTGGATCTTATGCAACCATGTGCTGGAACATATCCCCGAAGATGCAAAGGCCATACGTGAACTTTTCAGGGTGCTGAAACCAGGTGGAAAGGCACTATTACAGGTCCCCTACTCACTCATTTTGGATAAAACATTAGAAGATAACACCATTACCAAACCCGCAGAAAGGGAAAAAGCTTTCGGCCAGTTTGATCATGTGCGTATCTACGGTAAAGATTATCCCGAAAGGTTAAGAAAAGCAGGCTTTGAAGTGAAAATCATAAAACAAAACTGGAATTTCTCAAATGTTATAGATCTCAGAAGATTTGCTTTAAACCCAAAAGAGGACCTGTTTTTATGTTCAAAACCCAATCGTATCAACAAGTAATCATGAAAAAGGTAAGTACCTATCGGAATTTATTTTTCATCCTATTTTTTGTTATTTCAGCATTACCGCTCCATGCAAAACAAGTTTCTACCATTGCACAGGGTTCAAATTCGCGGGAGATTTTCATCTTGTTATCCCTTGTGATTATCGTGTTATTTTTTCTTACTCAACTTTTTTTCAAGAGGAACCGCAGAATTTCTGCAAAATTCATTTCCGATATAGAAATCAAAATGGAAGATACGGAGAAATCCATTCTGGAAATACAGGAACATTCTGATGACCTGATTTTGACAAAGAAAGGACTCCTTGTTCAGAGTACTGAAAACTTAAAAAAGAACCTGAAATCAATGCAATCTGCTTTGGATGAAGCTCATCACAGTGCCCAAAGGAATAGTATACTGCTTTCAAACATAAGCCACACGCTTCGAACCAATCTAAACGACATTTTAGGGTTTTCTTATTTGCTGGGAAATGATTTTGCCATGAAAGAAGATTCTGAGTTGTATGAATATAGTGAAAACATTAGAAAAAGTGGTAATTCCTTGGTACACTTGCTGAACAACATCATTGACATCAGCCGCATTGAAGCTAATACTTTCAATCTTGGCAAACAAAATTGCGACTTGGCTGCTTTGATGAACGAATTAATATCGGAATATAAGCCTGTAGCAAAGCAAAATGGACTTCAGGTATTCTTTCAAAGCGAAACTGTACCACTTTTTTCCACCGATGTGGAAGCATTAAAGCATATTCTTTCCAACTTGTTGGATAATGCCGTAAAATACACTGAAAATGGTTTTGTAAAAATTATTCAAAAAACAGAAGATGAGCAAGTTGTGATCATCATAAAAGATACTGGGATTGGCATTGACAAGGCCTTTCAAAGTGAAATATTCGAACCTTTCCGCCGTCAAAGCCTGGGTTATTCCAAAAATACCTATCAGGGTGCTGGTTTAGGATTACCACTTGTAAAAAAAATGCTTGGTTTGATGGGCGGTAACATTAAATTGGAATCGGAAAAAGCTTCCGGAACAACAGTTACAATCCATATTCCGCATACAAAACCGATATCAGAAAAGGCGTTTTCTAGAGGAACAAAATCGTTGGCAGGCGATAAAAAGACAGTAAATATTCAACTCAATCACAACCTTGCTAGGATTCTTGTCATTGATAATGATAACCTGAACAATATGCTCATCCGAAAAATGCTTCCCGGAATTTCCCATCTTTCTTTTGCTACCAGTAGGGAAGAGCTTGATGCAATAATTAAAAACGGTGGCGAAAAGGGCCAGCCTTTCGATATTGTCATCTTGAACATTGACTTTATTGAAAAAAAGGGCGGAATTAAAATTAGGCAAGAGTTACAAAAAAATAACGCTGTTTTCAAAAGGGCTCCATTTGTTGCCCTGTCAGATATTATGGATGTCGGTCTTCAGGAAAAGATGTTGAAAGAAGGCTTTAAAACCTATATGGATAAACCCATCAGTAAAGAAAAATTATTTAATACGATGAATTCATCAATGAGTTGAAAAATTTGATAATTTAGTACGCATTATTTCATAAATATAGATTATGGTAGAAAGTGTGGATCACCGGCTCCGAATATTGATCGTTGAAGACAATGACCTGAATGCAAAATTTGCAGAAATCGTTTTGAAGAAATATAATTTTAAAGTTGATTTTGCAACGAACGGAACCCTTGCCATTGAAAAATTCTTGAAACGCGACTATGATCTCATATTAATGGATATACAAATGCCTTTGATGAATGGTATTGAAACTACATTGGAAATCAGGAAATACGAAAAACAACTATCGGTGGAGAAACCTATTACAATCATTGCCGTGACTGCTTTTGCACTGGAGCACGACCGCGGCCACTGCCTGGAAAATGGTATGGACGACTACATTACCAAACCCTATAAACCAGCTGAGCTGATAAGTGCCATTCAAAAGTATTTTAAAATATAAAATGCTAGTTCATTAATGTTCTTAAAAAATTGGTATTTCTCATGGCAGAGTGATTCCCGGAGGGGAAAAATCATTATTAAACTGTGGAAAACTAATTTCTAAAGATGAAAAATTATTGAACGGAAATTTTTATTTTTACGCTTCTTATATTTGTTATAGCAAAGTAATCTTATCATTATGAAATTTATCATCTCAAGTGCCACACTATTAAAAAGTTTGCAAAAAATTAGCGGGGTGATGAGCTCCAGTAATACATTACCCATTTTAGAAGATTTTTTGTTTGAATTATCAGAAGACAAAAAACTTAAAATCACAGCATCCGATTTAGAGACCACCATTTCCGTAGTTGCACAAGTCGATATGGCTGAAGATATGGGCAAAATCGCTATTCCCGCAAAAATGCTTCTTGAAATCATGAAGACTTTCCCTGATATTCCGGTTACTATATCTGTGAAAATGGATTCTCAGGAGATCGAATTGCTGGCTGGTGAAGGAAAATACAAACTTATTGGCCATCCGAGTGATGAATTCCCTCAAATCCCGGTAATGAACGATACCGAAAGTCTGAGTCTGAATGCATCCCTGTTGCTAAATGCTTTTAATAAAACACTTTTTGCTACGGGCAGTGATGAGTTACGGCCTGTTCTTTCAGGTGTTTATTGTGAAATGAAAGAAGACTTGCTGAATTTCATTTCTACTGATGCACACAAGTTAGTTCGCTACACACGTCATGATGTAAAGCCTGGAAAAAGTACATCTTTCATTCTTCCAAAGAAACCACTCAACCATCTGAAAAATATTATGTCTGACGATCCTAAGCAAGAGGTTGTGATGGAATACAACCAAACCAATGCCATGATCCAATTTGAAGATATTTCGTTGATTTGTCGACTAATTGATGGGAAATATCCAAATTATGAAGCAGTTATTCCTACTCAAAATCCTTTCAAACTTGTTGTTAACCGTAAGAATCTTTTAAATGCCCTGCGCCGCGTGGCTATTTTTGGAAGCAAATCAACGCACCAGATACGTTTTAAAATTTCCGGTAAAGAACTGGTTTTAACGGCTGAGGATATTGACTATTCAAGCGAAGCCAAAGAGCGTTTAAGCTGTAATTATGAAGGTGATGACATTGAAATTGGATTCAACTCGAAATTTATGCAGGAAATTTTAAACACTCTGGAATCTGAAAATATCGACCTGGAACTCTCGGCGCCAAACCGTGCTGGAATTATTGTGCCTGATACTAACGATATGGAATCCGAAGATCTCATCATGTTGATCATGCCAGTGATGCTTACAAAATAAGCACTCTATAAATTAAAAGGAGACTTTTCAGTCTCCTTTTTTATTCTCCTCTAATCCCGAATAGTCCGGTTACTTTCTTAAAATACTGTATGCACAACGTGCCACAGCGATAGGTTCTTCCTGATGCTTTTGAAATAATTCCACATCAACCAGAATAATTCGCTTTCCTGTTTTCAACAAGGTTCCAGTGCCATAAACATCATCTTCTACAGCCCCATGCAAATAATCAATACGCATATCGATGGTATTTACCTGATCACTTAAACGCGCCAAACTAAAGGCCACCATGCCGCCAACAGTATCGGCGATGCTTGCCAAAATTCCTCCATGCCAAAGTCCCCTGCGAAAATCGCCAATAAATAATTTCTGAAAAGGCACCCTGACCTCTGCATACCCTTCATCCAGTTTAATCATGATCACGCCCAGTAACTTGTTGGCAGGCATAACGTCAAGCATTCCTTCTTTGATCCGTCCTAGCCGATCGATTTTCTCTGTTTCCGTCTCTTTCATTATGTTTGTTTAATTCTAAATCCCACTATCGAAAAACATGCAAAAGTCTAAAAAATATTGAGAACTTGCCGGAAAATTTAAGCATATTTTTACGGTTTTGCTTTTTTTCGAATGTCTTCTCTTAAAACACTTTTCAATATTTTCCCAACAGAATTTCTGGGAATGGAATCAACAATTTCTATTCGCTCAGGCCACTTATACTTTGCCACTCCCTTTTCTTCAAGCCATGTGGTTAAGTCGCTTAGCACCACACTTTCACTTTGTGCCGGAACAACGTAAGCACAAACTTTTTCACCCAGTATTTTATCCGGCATGGAAACCACAGCAGTATCCATAACCTTGGGATGAGAAAATATATAATTCTCAACTTCCTGGGCACTTACATTATAACCTGCCCGGATAACAATATCCTTTTGACGGTCATAAAAAGAGATAAGGTCATGTTCCTTTACCACGAACCGGTCACCGGTCCTGAAATAACCATCCCAGGTAAAACCATTTTTTGTGGCTTCAGGATTTCTGAAATACCGGGCTATCACACCGGGTCCTTTGAACACCAGTTCTCCGGTTTCATCAGGTTTTGTCAGCTCTTTTCCGGATAAATCAATAATTTTAGCTTCAATAAACCGGGAACAGTCTGAAATCCATTTGGAACCCGGTTTCCCAAATTGGGGGAAATGGCTTACCCTAAACTTCACATCCGGCACATCACGCATACCGGAAACAATTCCAGTTCCTTCATTTTGCCCCCAAATATTACCAATGTCTATATTCCATCGCTTTTTAAATTCCTGAACTGACCAAAACGATGGAGGAGCAGATCCAACAGTAATGGTCCTGACCGAGCTCAAATCAAAAGTATCAACCTGAGGATGTTTGGCAATCATGTTAATAACAGCCGGAACCAGCAACGTGTAATTAACCCGCTCCCGGGCAATCTGGCTCATAAATACAACTGGGTTAAAAGGATGGTGGAGCACCATGGTACCACCAAGCACAATCCAGGGAATAAAAATAGTACCTACTGCCCCCATATTTACCAAAGGTCCCGCAGTCAGTAATACATCACCCGGAAGAATTCCTGCGGGTTCCTGGGATGCCATGATTCCCTTCCAGTTGTT
>CAZPPK010000002.1:0-13156 GCA_964588415.1 uncultured Lentimicrobiaceae bacterium | reverse complement strand
GGCAGCCTTTGGATTGGGCCTCTGTTCCGGAGGTCCAGCAAATACTAAAAATATCATTGGCATCAATAGGAATTTCAGACAATTTACCCGAAACAGGGCACTGGCTCATTTTACGAATTTGATCAAGGGATAGCACATGCTTTAAGGAAGTCAACTCCGTTTGCAGCGATTTTCCCAGGGTCAAATGATCGAAAGAATGAAATGATGAGATAGTTATAAAAGCCTTTGCTTCGGTTAGTTTAGCTACATGCTCCAATTCCGCTTTTCTCCAAAGAACAGGAACGGGAGTAATGATGGCGCCAACCCTTGCTATGGCAAGATAAAGCATTGCCAATTCCCAAACGTTGGGGAGTTGGACCATAACGATATCATCTCTGCCAACTCCCAGATTCAAAAGTGCAGTTGCCGTCGCATCAACGGTTTTGGCAAATTCTTTATAAGTCAAACGCTCCGGTTTGGTTCCTGTAAGTACTTCCCTGTCGTAAGGATCAACAAGGCATACCCTGTCAGGCGTTTCTTTAACATGGGTCAAAAAATAGTCCAGAAGCGTCTTTTCGCTCCAGATGCCCAGATTTGTATATTTTACTATACTTTCTTCAGATGCAAAAATCATTTTTCTTGTGTTTTAAGTAAATGAATAATTTCTTGAGTATCTTGTCCGTGTTTCTCCGGTAATTTCCCGGCTTTTGAAGGGGTCCTGCTAAACCGCGGAGCAGGAGATGGTTGAGTAATTTCCTGTTGTTCTGTGAAAACAGAACGAATTTTATTATGCTTAAATTCAACGGCTTCATTCATATCCAGCACGGGAGAAAAACAGCTATTTTCCCGGTACAGCAAATCTGTCCATTCATCCCTGGTTTTTGTCTTAAATAAGTGGGAAAAGCCTTCTTTTTGCTCGGGCCACTTTTCCTTATCCATCTGATCGCCAAAAATTCTTTTATCAAGTTTCAATATATCAATCAGTTGCTGATAAAATTGAGATTCCAGAGCCCCGAGAACAATAAACTTCTGGTCTTTGGTTTCATAAACCTGATAAAAAGGGGCGCCCCCGTCAATAAGATTTTCTTCCCTTTTTTCCGACCAGATTCCTGCCTGATGAAACCCGTAAAACATAGCCATCATTTGAGCTGCGCCTTCCACCATAGACACATCCACAACCTGTCCTTTGCCGGATTTCTCCCTTTCCAGCAAAGCAGCGAGAATGCCGCTCAGCAAAAGCATGGCTCCGGCGCCAAAATCTGCAATTAAGTTCAACGGGATAGAGGGTCTTGTTTTCGGGCCGATGGAGTTCAGTACCCCGCTGATTGATAGATAATTAATGTCGTGTCCGGCAAAGTTTGACGATGGTCCCGTTTGGCCGTAACCTGTAACTCTCCCATAAATGAGACCCGGGTTGCCATCATAAAGCAGTTCCGGTGAAAAGCCCAACTTTTCCATGACTCCCGGACGATAGGGATCCATCAACACATCCGCCCGTTTTATTAATTTTATAACTAATTCCAGATCATCATCATTTTTCAAATCCAGGATCACGGATTTTTTTCCACGGTTCATAATTTCATATCGTGCTGAAACCAAACGGAGTTCGGCTTCTTTCCGTTCGATGCGAATTACTTCTGCCCCCATGTCCGCCAGGAGCATTCCCGCAAAAGGTACTGGGCCGATCCCGCCCATTTCAACCACTTTAAAACCTTCTAATGTTCCCATATTACAAGCCTAAATTCTTTGCGATAATCACCTTCATAATTTCAGAGGTACCTGCATAAAGGGTCTGAACTCTGGAATCCATGTAAAACCTTGAGATCGGGTAATCGGCCATGTAGCCATAACCACCAAAAAGCTGTAAACAGCGGTCCGCAATTTCCTTATTTAATTCACACAACTTATACTTGGCCATACTCGCTTCCATCAAAAAAGGTTCATGATTCAAATGAGCCAATATGGCCTGGTCCACAAAACTGCGTCCCATGCTCAGCAAGCTTGCCATATCGGCCATCTCAAATTGTATGGTTTCAAATTTGCTCAACGTTTTTCCAAAAGCCTTTCGTTCTTTGATATAATCAAGTGCAAGCCTGAAAGCAGCTTCAGCAGATGCCTGGCATCCAATTGCCACAGAAAGCCGCTCATCGGGTAATTTTTCCATCAAATAATAAAACCCTTTCCCCTCTTCTCCCAAAAGGTTCCCCAACGGAATCTTGCAATGGTCAAAGAACATTTCTGCCGTATCCTGGGCTTTCAAACCGATTTTCTTTAAAGGCTTCCCACGTTTAAAGCCCGGGGTATCCCTTTCTACCAAAAAAAGGCTTAGCGACTGGTGAGGTGGCGTATTTTTACTTTCCGTTTTTGCGGCCACAACCACCAAATCAGAAAGTAAACCATTGGAAATAAATGTCTTTTGTCCGTTTAGAACCCAGCCATCACTTTCTCTAACAGCCGTTGTCCGTATTGCAGATAGATCGGAGCCGGCACCCGGCTCCGTCATGGCTATGGACAAAATCGTATCTCCTGTTATGCAACCAGGAATATATTTTTGTATCTGGGATTCAGAGCCAAAACGGGTGATGTAAGGGGCAACAATATCGTTGTGCAAAGACAAAAACAGGCTCATAAATCCTGATGAAGCGAGTTCCTCCATCACAATAACCGAAAACAGATAATCTGCCCCGAAGCCGCCCAACTTCTCATCGGCCCATGGAAGTAAAAAGCCCTGAGTACCACATTTTTTCCAGATTTCACGGGGTACGATCCCGTCGTCTTCCCACTCCGGGTAATAAGGAGCCACTTCCCTGGCAATGAAATCGCTAAGCGATTGTCTGAACAGCCGGTGCTCTTCGGTAAACGGCAGGTTTCTTTTCATGTTAAAGAAGTTTGCAATTAATGAATCTATTCAAAATACCGGCCTTCGACGGCCATATCAACCAACAATTGAGGAACCCTGAATCGTGTGCCGAATTTCTTTTCCAGCTCATATGATTTCTCGACAAACTCATTCACGCCATAATCATTGATAAATTGGAGGGTACCGCCTTTGAAAGCCGGAAAACCCCAGCCAAAAATACTTCCGATGTTTGCATCCCCCACCAAGTTTAAAACCCCTTCTTCGAGACACCGGACTGTTTCAATGGCTTGGATAAACATCAACCGGTCGATCATTTCATTTTGCTTCAGGACTTCTGTTTTAAGCGAAAAAATTTCAGGTAATTTGCTCCATAATTGTTTGCTTTCTCCCGGTGGATAATCGTAAAATCCAGCTCCGGTTGATTTTCCTTTCCTGTCAAACTCATGAATCATTTTTTCCACCACAACATCTGCAGGGTGTGACGTACGGGATTTCCCTTCTGCTTCGAGGTCAGCTTTGGTTTGCCGGTTAATGTGTTCCACCAGCGTTAACATAATCTCGTCTGTTACAGCAAGCGGTCCCACAGGCATTCCGGCTTCAATTCCGGCTGATTCGATACATTGCGGGTTTTGTCCCTCTCCAAGAAGGGCCAATCCCTCTTCCACATAAGTACTAAAAACCCGGGAAGTGTAAAATCCACGGCTGTCGTTCACCACAATCGGAATCTTTTTAAGGCTCAACACAAAATCAAAGGCACGTGCCAACGTTTCCCCGGATGTCTCTTTCCCTTTAATTATCTCTACGAGTTGCATCCTGTCCACGGGAGAAAAGAAATGGAGTCCGATAAATTTATCCCGTTTGGAGAATGCTGTGGCAAGGCCCGAAATGGGTAAGGTTGATGTGTTGGACGCAAAAAAACCACTTTCCGACAAAAACGGGCCTGCTTCCTGCGTAACTTTTGCCTTCAGTTCACGGTTTTCGAAAACTGCTTCAATAATTAAATCGCAATTTTGCAAATCCTGAACCTGGTCTGTTGGTAAAATGCGCTTCACAACCTGATTTTTCTTCTCAGCGTTAAAAATCTTCTTTTGGATAAGCCGGTCCATGGTGCCAACAATTTTCTGCAACCCGCTTTTCGCCATTTCCTTGGAAACATCTTTCAAAACCACTGAGTAACCACTTAATGCGGAAACATAAGCGATGCCATGTCCCATCATCCCGGCACCGAGAACGCCAATCTTTTTTACAGGTTCAGTTTCGGAGACGTTAGGTCTGCTACTTCCTTTTTTAAGATTTTTCAACTGTAATCCCAGCACATAAACCATATTTTTGGCCACTTTACCCATCCCGATCTTGACAAAATAACGCGATTCTATCTTTAAAGCCGTATCAAAGTCAACCACTGAGCCTTCCGCAAGAACACTAAGTACGGCAGCCGGAGCCGGATAATGGCCTTTTGTTTTTTTGAACAAAACAGCCGGGGCAACCATCATCACCTGCGCCATGGATGGATTCATAATATTCCCTCCTGGAATTTTAAAGCCTTTAATGTCATAGGGTTGATGAGCTTCAGGATGGGCATCTATCCAGTCTAAGGCTTTTGGAAGCAGTTCATCCGGGCTGTCTACCAACTTGTGGATCCATCCGGATTCTAAAGCTGCCGATGGGGATAATTCCTTTCCCGCACTGATCAATTCAAATGCTTTTTGTAATCCCAACAATTGGGAAACACGTGTAATTCCTCCGCCAGGCGACAAGAGGCCAAATTGAATTTCGGACAAACCCATGCGGATTTTACTGGAATTCAGGGCAATTCTAAAATGCGTTGCAAGTGTCAGTTCAAAACCTCCACCTAAGCACGTTCCGTTGATTATCGAGACTACGGGTACGCCGAGGGTCTCCAATTTTCGCAAAGCGCTTTTGAACATTTCCGCAAACCAGAGTAAAGCCCCGGGAGCCGGATTTTCTGTAAATATTTTCATATCAGTACCCAGGGAAAACACATTTCCGGCAGAACTGATGATCACACCCTTCAGTTCTTTTTCCAGAAGAATTTTTTCAACCGCCCTGCCAAGGCTTTCCACAAAAGAAATGTTGATGTAGTTTGAAGATTGGGTTTTATCGTTCAAAATCAGATTTACGATCCCGTTTTCTAAATATTTATACTCGATTGTATTCATATTTCAAAATTTAAATTCTTTCAATAATGGTTGCAATACCCATGCCTCCGCCTACGCAAAGTGAAATCAAAGCTGTTTCTTTATCCCTTCTTTCGAGTTCGTCAAGAACGGTTCCCAAAAGTATGGCCCCGGTAGCACCCAGCGGATGCCCCATGACCATTGCCCCACCGTTGACATTCACACGGTCCATATCATTAATTTTCAAATCCTTTAGAAATCGCAGTACCACAGCAGCAAAAGCTTCATTGATTTCAATTAAATCCAGATCGTTGACTGTCATGCCTGCCTTTTTAAGGGCTTTGAGCGATGCCGGTCCCGGGCCAATCAACATGATGGTTGGTTCGGTAGCCACTAAACCTATGGAACGAATACGGGCCCGGGGTTTTAATCCCAGCCGGTTCCCCATTTCTTCTGAGCCGACCAATACGGCAGAAGCACCATCAACAATTCCGGAAGAATTTCCGGGTGTGTGTACATGATTTATTTTGGAGACCATGGGATATTTTCTCAAAGCAACATCATCAAAGCCCACATTTCCGGGAATTTCAAAAGCCGGCTTCAGGGCAGCAAGATCTGAAAGGGTCGTTTCCGGGCGGATGTGCTCATCATGATCCAAAATTAGCAACCCGTTTTGATCATAGATGGGAATTTCAGATTTAAAAAAGCCTTTCTTCGCAGCATGTGCAGCCCGGGTTTGCGACAAAAGGGCAAGCTGGTCGAGATCATTTCGTGAAAAACCTTCCAATGTTGCAATCAAATCTGCACTAATTCCCTGGGGGACAAAACCCGTTTGGGTGCTGACATCGGGATCCAGGAACCAGGCGCCTCCGTCGGAAGCCATTGGCACACGAGACATCACTTCCACACCGCCTGCAACAATCAAATCGTCATATCCCGAAGCCACTCTTGCCGCCGCAATATTTACAGCCTCTAAACCGGAAGCACAAAAACGGTTCAATTGCATTCCGGGAACATCTACATGCCATTGGGCATACAACACAGCCGTGCGGGCAATATCACCGCCTTCTTCCCCGATTGGCGTGACACAACCCATGACCACATCGTCCACAAGTGAAGTATCCAAATGATTCCTGTGCTCCAATTCACGCAAAACAAAGCTTAAAAGGCGAACTGGCGTTACTTCGTATAAAGCGCCTGTTTTTTTGCCCCTGCCGCGGGGACTTCTAATGGCATCATAAATAATTGCTTTTCTCGACATAGTTATACTTTTAAATAATTGATAATTACATGCTTAGAAAATTCCATCATATCTTTGATGTGCTGACCAGCATTGGTCTTGTACTCTTTCATTTGAATGATTCCCGTAAAACTGATCCATATCATGTCGGTAATTTGATAAAGATCGACAGGTTTAATTAATCCCTTTTGAATGGAAATCTCCATAAGTTCCCTGAATTCGGTATAAAAAAGCTTCACTTTGGAAATGATTATTGACCTCCTTTCTTCCCGGAGTTCCATAATAAGGCGAAATTGATGTTGAAAAATAATGATGATCTCGAATGTACCAGGATCCTCTGAATAGATATGAAATAGCTGATTATAAATTGTATCAAACAACATTTCTGTTGAGACGATTTTATTGTCAATAACCCCTGTTTTAATCTCAATCAAACTTTCCTTAACCAGGTCGATTATGGGAATCATCAATGAAAAGAACAATTCATCCTTACCTTTAAAATACTGATACACCGTAGGCTTTGTGATTTCGGCATGCTTTGCAATTGTATCCATGGTTGCTTTGACATAACCTACTTCAAAAAATACCTGTTTGGCGGCCATTAAAATCGAATGACGGCGGGATTCTTTTTCCTTTTGCAACCTGAGAGTCGATATACTTATATTTTTCTTCATTTAACCAAGAGTAATATTATTTAACTATGAACAAAGATATATTATACTGAGTAAAATTCAAAATATTTTTTATTGGGAAAAACGTTTTACCGAATCAAATGTTCTTTTTGTACATTTGACCGCAAAAGATTTTCATTATGCCTGAAACCACGATTAACCTAAGTGATATAAACCTGGTAAAGCGATCTCAGATTAAAGATAAAATCTTTTCTCTTCTCATTCCCAGCTGGAACAATCTCCCCTACTTAAAACTCTGTATCAGAAGCATTCAACAAAACTCAGAATTCAGACATCAGATTATTGTAGTGGTTAATGAAGGAAAGGATGGTACCCTGGACTGGCTTCAATCGCAGCCGGAAATTGATTATGTGTTTTCTGGGAAGAACCTTGGAATTTGTTATGGGTTAAATGTCTGCCGTCCTATCATTGAAACAGATTACATTGTTTACATTAATGATGACATGTATTTGCTTCCTGCTTGGGACCAAGTATTTCTTGATGAAATTGAAAGTCTGCCACACAGCGAATTTATGCTTTCTTCCACTATGATTGAACCGCATGATACAAAAAACCCCTGTGCCATTGTAGGGGATTATGGAGATTCGCTGGAAGTTTTCAAAGAAAAGGAGTTGTTGGCTACGTTCAGGGATTTTCAGAAGGAGGATTGGTCCGGAAGTACATGGCCTCCACAGCTTATTCCTATTACTCTTTGGGATATTGTAGGTGGAATGAGTACGGAGTTTTCTCCGGGAATGTATTCCGATCCTGATCTTTCTATGAAGTTATGGCAGGCTGGAGTACGGTATTTTAAAGGAGTTAGTGCAAGCCGTGTTTATCATTTTGGTTCAAGATCCACCAAAAGAGTGAAAAAAAATAAAGGGAAAAATAGATTCCTTCAGAAATACGGAATGACTTCGCGGAGTTTTGTTGAAAACTTCCTGAGACGTGGGGATGATTTCGCCGGTCCATTGCCTGAGGCGCATCTCTCGGTAATTGAAAAATTAATTAATAAAATGAAGTTCTTGTTGCACATTTTGTCGTAAGCTACTGTCTTATTATCTTGATAATTTTATGAAAGAAACTATATACGATTTTGATACAGTCGTCCCAAGAGGACATACCGATTGTGTGAAATATGATTTGAGAAAGAAAACTTTCGGAAAAGAAGATGTCATCCCGATGTGGGTGGCAGACATGGATTTTAAAACTCCTGATTTTATTACTAATGCCGTTGTGGGAAGAGCAATGCATCCCATCTATGGTTATTCAGTGATGTCGAAAGCCTATTCTGATTCAATTGTAAATTGGCTTAAAACAAGGCATTCGTGGGATATTCGTAAGGATTGGATCAGTTTTACACCCGGGGTAGTGCCTGGTGTTAACTTTGCCATTCAAGCTTTTACCCAAAAAGGTGACGGGATCATTATTCAAACACCTGTCTATTTTCCTTTTGCCGATTCCATAAAACAAAATGGGAGAAAACTGATTGAAAACCAACTTCTTTACAGGAATGGTAAGTATACGATAGATTTCGACGATCTTGATAAAAAAGCCAAACAGGCAAAAATGATCCTGTTGTCTAGTCCTCACAATCCTGTTGGGAGATGTTGGAGCCGTGAAGAGCTAAAAACTTTGGGAGATATCTGCGCTAGGAATCATGTTATCATTATTTCCGATGAAATTCACAACGATCTGATCCTTCCGGGATACAGTCATATTCCAACAGCAACTTTGTCTGATGAGATAGCTAACATAACGGTTACCTGTATTGCCCCCAGCAAAACCTTTAACATTGCAGGACTGGCCACTTCTTCAATTATTATTCAAAATACTGAAATCAGGGAAAAATTTAAGAAATTCTCAGAACAGATTCATATTTCCAGAGGAAATCTTTTCGGATATGTCGCATCTGTGGCTGCTTATCAGTATGGAGCTCAGTGGGTCAACCAACTTATGCAATACATTAAAGGAAATTTCGATTATTTGTCTTCCTTCCTGAAATCAGAACTTCGGCAACTTAGCGCTGTTGAAATGGAGGCGACTTACCTTGCCTGGATTGATTTCAGTGGAATGGGCCTTTTTGATAAGGAAATTATGCAAAAACTTATTTTTGAAGCAGAATTGGGCTTGAGTCCTGGATCTATATTTGGCAACGGAGGACAAGGATTCCAGAGAATGAACCTGGCGGCACCCAGGAAAACCGTTGAGATGGCATGCCAAAACCTGAAAAAAGTTTTCGGTTGACCGTTAATGAATTTTAATAACTAAAGCCATGAACCTACTCAAAAACACCATCATTCTTATAGCAGTCATTTTTGGTATATTATTGATTTTCCCGCTTTTCTTGTCCAACCATGTGGTTATCACAGCAACTGAAGAGATCAATGCACCTGCAAAAGTAGTCTTTGATGAGATAAACAATCTGCACAAACAAAAGCTTTGGTATCCTTTCAAAAACGATTCCATTACACCCGATTCTATTCCTGAACATTCGCAAGGAGTTGGAGCCCAAAGAATTTGGATAAAAGGAGATACTATATTGCGGAAACTGGTAATTCAGAAAAGCGAACCTTTCCATTATGTTGAAGCTGTATTGTTATTCGAAGGTAAACAGGGCGCCAATGAGCAATGGTTTCTTACCGGAGATTCTACAACGACAAATGTAAGATGGGAATTTCAGGTTCTAAATCTTCATTATCCTTTCGGAAGATGGCTTGGTCTAATCATCAAAAATTCAACTCAACCTACATTATCAGAAGGGCTTAAGCGACTCAAAAAGGTTTCTGAATCTGAAGCACAATAAACCATCGGCAGATAAATTCTGAACGGAATTCTTTTTAAAGTTCGTATGTTTTACCCTGCTCGCTGATCACAGTCTGCGGAAAGACTTCGCAGGCCTCTTCCAATAAGTGCGATAAATTGGAGAACCTGGCAGAAAAGTGTCCTATTAGCAGGCGTTTAGATTCTGCCAGTTTAGCGATTGTGGCTGCCTGGGCAGCAGTTGAGTGCATCTTTTCTAAGGCTTTTCCTTCTGTTGCGTTATCAAATGTAGCTTCGTGGTAGAGTAAGTTTACACCTTTAATTTTTGGAACAATACTTTCATCGTATAGTGTATCTGAACAATAAGCGAACGATCTCGGTGGCGGGCCATCCAATGTGATATCCTTATTTTTGAACAACTTCCCTTCCGGGGAAACGAAATCAGCACCTTGCTTAATTTTTACCATTTGCTCAATTTTTGGTTTGTATTGAGCAACGAAATCTTTGTCCAGTCTTTTTTCCGTGTTTTCTTTCTCTCGAAACAAAAATCCCCAGGTTGGGACACTGTGCTTTAAAGGAAAACTAAAAACCTGCAAATGCGAATCATCGTAAAGTAATTGCTCTCCATCAAGATGATGAAAAACAAGCTTAAATCGCAAATGTGTATCCGAAATCAAAAATTGCTGTAGAATAGTTGTTTCCAAAGGTGCAGGCCCGCAAATATGTAGTGGAGCCGTTCTTCCGTAAAGATGAAAAGTGGAGACCAGTCCCACCAATCCAAGATAATGATCGCCATGCAAATGGCTAATAAAAATATGAGAAAGACAACGGTAGGAAAAACCGTACTTGATAAACTGCATCTGAGTACCTTCCCCACAATCGACAAGAAATCTGATCTTTTTATATTTGATAAGTTGACTGCTGGGATTTTGGAAAGCAGTGGGTACTGCAGAACCATTGCCCAAAATACTAACTGTGAAATCTTTCATTAAACTGTGTTTAGTCCAAAGATAAAAAAAATCCCCTCCCGAAACGGGAAGGGATTTCTTATTCCAGAATCAGGCAGAAGCCTGATAAAATATAAATCATTATGATTTTTTCTCTGCCTTTTCTTTTTTCTCAAGGTCAGATTTCAGATTGGCCAAAACATCAAGGTCGCCCAAGGTTGTTTTTTCAAGGCCATCATTAACGTTAGCCACGTTGCGTTTGTTAGATTTCTTTTCTTTAGTTTTAGGCTTGGCAGTTTTTGCGCTTTCAAGCTCTGTAAAGGTTTCTGTGTGCGAAAGAACAATTTTCTTGCTTTCTTTCGTGAATTCAATCACTTTGAAATTAAGTTTTTCTTCAGCTGCAATCGTAGAACCATCTTCTTTTTTCATGTGACGGTTTGGTACGAAACCTTCAACGCCATATGGAAGAGCAACAATAGCACCTTTATCAATCACATTCACAACAGTACCTTCGTGAACAGAATTCAGTGTAAATACCGTTTCGAAAACATCCCACGGATTCTCTTCGAGTTGTTTGTGGCCTAAACTCAAACGGCGATTTTCCTCATCCACATCCAAAACTACCACATCAATTTTTGCATCGATCTTGGTGAATTCTGCAGGATGTTTAATTTTCTTTGACCAGGAAAGATCGCTGATATGAATCAACCCGTCAACACCTTCTTCAATTTCAACAAAAATTCCAAAGTTGGTAAAGTTACGAACTACTGCAGTGTGTTTTGAACCAACAGGATAACGATCGCGAATATCTTTCCAGGGATCAGGAATCAGTTGTTTCATTCCCAAAGACATTTTTCTTTCTTCTCGATCCAGAGTTAAAATAACAGCTTCCACTTCGTCTCCAACTTTCAAGAAATCCTGAGCTGTTCTCAGATGCTGTGACCATGACATTTCTGAAACATGGATCAGACCTTCAACACCTGAAGAAATTTCAATGAATGCACCGTAATCAGCGAGGACAACAACTTTTCCTTTCACTTTGTCGCCAATTTTCAAATCGGCATCCAGTGAATCCCAAGGATGAGGAGTAAGTTGTTTCAAACCAAGTGCAATACGTTTTTTGTTTTCATCGAAGTCGAGGATAACCACTTTAAGTTTCTGGTCGAGTTCCACAACTTCTTCTGGATGATTGATGCGTCCCCAGGAAAGGTCGGTAATATGAATCAAACCGTCAACGCCACCCAGATCTATAAATACACCGTAGGAAGTGATATTTTTAACAGTTCCTTCAAGAACCTGTCCTTTTTCCAGTTTGGCAATAATCTCAACTTTCTGGGCTTCCAGTTCGTCTTCAATCAAAGCTTTGTGGGAAACAACAACATTTTTATATTCGTGGTTGATTTTAACCACTTTGAATTCCATGGTTTTGTCAACAAAGACATCGTAATCGCGAATGGGCTTCACATCGATTTGTGAACCGGGAAGGAAAGCTTCAATCCCAAATACATCAACAATAAGACCACCTTTGGTACGGCTCTTAACATAACCGTTGATAATTTCGTCTTTTTCAAAAGCTTCATTGATGCGATCCCATGATTTCAGGACACGGGCTTTTTTGTGTGAAAGAATCATCTGACCAGAGGCATCTTCCTGATTTTCCACATAAATTTCAACTGTATCACCAATTTTTAAATTAGGATTATAGCGAAATTCGTTGAAAGGAATGATACCATCTGATTTGTAGCCGATGTTGACAACCACTTCACGTGCGTTGATAGCAACTACATTTCCTTCGATCACCTCATGCTCAACGATGGAACTCATAGTCTGACCATAAATGCCTTCTAATTTTGCCCGTTCATCGCTAGAATAATTGTCTTGTTTTTTACTTACGGCATCCCAATCGAATTCTTCCGGTTCTTCTTTTTTGGCGGGTTCGCCAGCAGGTTCAGCTTCAGCAACTACTTCTTCCTTTTTCTCTTCAATTGCTTCTTCTTTTACTACTTCAGGGGTTTCTTCTTTGGCTTCGACGGGAGCATCTTTTTTAACTTCTTCAGAAACCTTCTCTTCAACGGGAGTTTCCGGAGTTTCGTTTTTTGTTACATCGGTTTTTACTTCCTTTTCTTCAGAAGTTTCTTCGATGTTTTTTTCGTTCTCTGACATAAAAATTACTTGTGTTTCATCTCAACCGTCCGGTTCTTGTGCACATGAAACGGATTAAACATTAATTTATCAGGTTTTAAAAATTTGATGAGTAATTAGTTAACTCCAAATCCAGACCTTTTTAAAACAAGGCTGCAAAATTAAGTATAATTGTTAGATTTCAAAAGGAAGCGGAAAAAAATTTCAGCGCTGCTTAAGCCTGATTAGCAACTATTTACTGAAAGGATGAAACGATGTGGTTGATTTTGAACCAATCTGAATCCATTTTCGATGCGTTATCACTCAATATCAGAGCCTGGGTTTGGTTTCCCTGCCTTTTTCTGAAGGTTTTAAAAAATAGTGTCCTGTTTTCGTCAATGCAACACCCTAAAAATTTTTCATAACAATGTCGTATA
>CAZPPK010000001.1:0-56347 GCA_964588415.1 uncultured Lentimicrobiaceae bacterium | reverse complement strand
AGATCGCTGCTGCTTTTATTAGCCTGATTTTTAACCCTTGATTCGCATTAATAACAAAAGTATATAGTTATAGCAGGCTTTTTCCCAAAGAACATGATTTGTTTTGGTTTTTAATTAATTTTGCAGCGCAGAGATAAGTGGAATTGGTGGGATAAAATTAACTGTCCCACAGAACTTATCTCTTTTTTTTCTTATTAATTTTGGTGTGCAATACTTAAATTATGGGACTTAAAGAAAAATCAGTTGACTTAAGAAGGCGCATGCGAAATGCGCTGATGGGTGGCGGTGAAAAAGCCATCAAAAAACAAAAGGCCATTGGTAAACTCACCGCGCGTGAGCGTATTCTGGCTCTTCTCGATCCTAACACTTTTAATGAATATGACCTTTTTGTTGAGCATGCAGGACGAGATTTTGATATGGACAAAAAATACCTTCCGGGAGATGGTGTGATTACCGGAACGGGAATGATAATGGAACAAACCGTTTGTGTTTATGCTCAGGACTTTACTGTTGCCGGTGGTTCGTTGGGATGGATGCATGCCAAAAAGATCACCAAAATTATGGATCATGCACTGAAATTGAAGGTCCCGCTTATCGGGATTAACGATTCCGGTGGGGCCCGTATTCAGGAAGGAGTTAATTCGCTGGCAGGATATGGTGAGATCTTTTACAGAAATACCCTTGCTTCCGGCGTAATTCCTCAAATTTCAGTGATCCTTGGCCCTTGTGCTGGTGGTGCTGTTTATTCACCTGCCCTGACCGATTTTGTGTTTGTTGTTGAGAATATCTCTAAGATGTTTATTACGGGCCCGGAAGTAATAAAGACGGTTTTGGGTGAGGAAATCTCTATGGAAGCTTTGGGCGGTGCCAGGGTTCATTGCGAAACAACCGGTAATGCTCATTTCTTTGCCAGAACAGAGGACGAATGTTTCAGTCAAATCAAAAGCCTGATCAGTTATATTCCCTGGAACAACTCACGGAAAGCTGCATTATTCCCGAAGAAAAAGCCTAACACAAGGAAGTTTAGTATCGAAAGTATTATTCCGGCTGATCCCCGGGAGCCTTATGATGTTAGAGATGTAATAAGAGCTATTACCGATGATTCTGACTTTCTTGAAGTCCAGGAATTGTTTGCTCAAAACATGGTGATTGGTTTTGGTAGAATGGAAGGGGCTACGGTTGGATTTGTGGCAAATCAACCGCTCTATCTTGCCGGAGTACTGGACGTCGATTCTTCGGACAAAGCTGGGAGATTTATTCGTTATTGCGATGCTTTTAACATTCCATTGGTTACTTTGGTCGACTTGCCCGGTTATCTGCCAGGAGTGGATCAGGAGCACGCAGGAGTTATCAGGCACGGAGCAAAAGTGCTTTATGCTTATTCAGAAGCTACTGTTCCAAAGATCACTCTTATTATGAGAAAAGCTTATGGTGGTGGGTACATTGCTATGTGTTCACACCATCTTCGCGCAGATTTTGTATTTGCCTGGCCGACGGCTGAAATTGCTGTCATGGGACCTGAAGGAGCTGCAAACATTATTTTCAGAAAAGAAATTTTATCTGCAGAAAATCCTGAAGAGTATCGGAAGTTAAAGGTGGAAGAATACAAAGAGAAATTTGCAAATCCATATGTAGCTGCTGCCTACGGTTATATTGATGCCGTAATTGAGCCCGCCGATACCAGAAAAATGCTGGCCAGGGCATTAGAGATTTCCACGGATAAATCTGTGGATTTACCCGCTAAAAAACACGGAATTCCTCCATTTTAATATTTGCCGCCATGGATGAAAACAGAAATAATGAGATGGTCGATTTTTCCATCGGAGGAATGTTTTACAAAACGTTTCCTACTGAGAAGTTTAAAAAGAGAAAGCGTTATGAAGAAGACAATCCAAAGCTGATCAAAGCCTTTATTCCCGGTACTATTGTGGAGCTGTTTGTAAAGCCAGGCAGTACCGTAAAAACCGGCCAGGAATTGATGATACTTGAAGCCATGAAAATGCGTAATGTGATTGCTGCACCTTACGATGGTAAGATAAAATACATTTGGGTTAAAATAAATGACTTAGTGGCGAAGAACCAGCTGATGATTGAAATATTTTAGCTCCCAAAAACTTTATTAGTCTTTTCGATATAAGCAAGAAGTTTGTCTTTGCCCAATGCTGTTTGTGAAGAAGTTACAAGCAATGGTGGAATTTCTTCCCAGCTTTCCAAAAGGGTATTTTTGTAACGCTCCAGGTTTATATCGGTTTTTGCAATGCCAACTTTATCTGCTTTTGTAAAAGTGATGACAAAGGGAATTTGCGAAGTTGCCAGCCATTCCATAAACTCTAAATCAATTTTCTGGGGTTCGATGCGTAAGTCGATCAGCAGGAAAACGTAAAGAAGATTTGTGCGTGTTAAAAGATAATTTCTGATCATCTTTTCCCATTTAACACGTTCTGTTTTTGATCGTTTCGCATAGCCATAACCTGGCAGATCAACCAGATACCATTCTTTATCGATAAGAAAATGGTTCATGGTTATGGTTTTGCCCGGACTGGTAGAAATTTTGGCAAGTTTCTTCCTGTTTGTGAGCATATTTACCAGTGAAGATTTTCCCACATTCGACCGGCCTATAAAAGCATACTCAGGTTTGTCGGGCTTTGGACATTGCTTTTCATCGGTAGAACTGGTTATAAATTCAGCATTTTGAATCTTCATAAGTAAAATGATTTTAGCGCTCAAACAGAATGCACGGAGTTAAATAAAGTATCAGTCAGATATGTAATGAAAGGAAACTGGTTCCCTTCATTAATCAAACTTTGGCTTTACATAGGAATTTACATGCTTATCTTTTTTCTGATGATATATATCTTTGATGGTCACCAAGATGCCAGTTTCTTCTACGTCTCCGAAATGATCATTAAGACTTGTTCCAAAAGTTCTCATGGTTGACGAAAGGCTCATGTATGCACTCACCAAAGGAGGCACGTTTTCGCCTAATTTTCTTACATTTTTCACAAGAATCTTGTAGTTTTCATCATAATTGATACCTTTAAAGTAACTTTCCAGCGTTTTGGAGTCTGTTTCAATTACGAGTGGCTTCTTGGGATAAATCAATGTGTGATTATCAGGGAAATATTTCTGCATAAAATAAAGTATCAAATCGCGTGCAAGCCTGTCAAACTGCGGATACATAGTAACTTTTCCAAAAAGATACTTGATTTCTGCGTGCTCAACAATCAGGGCACCAAGTCCGTCCCAGAGATTGTTAAGAGCAAAGAGCCCACGTTTTAAATTATAAGTAGGCTGATAATAGGGCTGTACAAACGAACGGCCCAGTTCGATGGTGTGGGGAAGATATTCGTCGATAAACTTTCTCGAATATGAAAAAAGTCTTGATGTAGGTGATGAAACCACACCATTTACTACTGTGAGTTTACGACAGTCAATATATCGATATCCTCCTACAATTGCCTTTTCTTCAGGGTCCCAAACAATCATTTGTTTGAATGCGTTTTCGCCAAGATCGTATTCGTCGATATCGGTGCTCTTTCCTGTTCCACCACCGGCATCACGAAAAGTAACTTCGCGCAAACGGCCTATTTCGTTCATTACATTGGGTGAGTTGTCAGCAGTTATAATATAGATCTCGTTGCTTTTGTTATTCGTGAAGCGTAGCAATTTGTCTTTGGTCAGTTCTGCAACGAGAATTTCTTTATCAATGGGGGAGACAATTTTTTCCATATAAATATTAGATTCTTTTGGCAAATATACAACAATCAATCTGTAATAAATTCCTGTTCAGGGTTATCTTTAAGTAAATAAATGTAGTCTCTCATGGCGCTGGCCCACTTTAATGTGGATTTTCTTTTGTCGAAAGTCTGGTAAGGGATGGATTTGCCAAAAGTGATGGTCAAAGTATTATTTTTTTGTTTGTGAAATTCATCCACCAGATAAAGCATCTCGATGTTGCTTTTGATTTTTAACAATCCTCTCAGATTTGCCAGGTTGTAAAAAAAGTTTGTATTCCTGCCACTGATGTGTGTGGGAATGATGTCTCTTTTAAATCTTTTGGCTTTGGTAATAAAAGTGGGATGCCATTCAAGGTCTTTTATGATCCCTTTCTTTTTCCTGGAAACCAGACCGGCAGGAAAATAACAGATTATTTTGTCGGAAGCGAATGTATTGTTTATGATCTGGATATTTTCTGTATTTGATCCGTGCTTGTTGATAGGAATAAACAATGGTTTCAGGTTTTTGACATTCATGAGGATGTCGTTCACCGGGAAAACGATGTCTTTCCTTTCCTTTCCCACGGTTCTCAACAGGGCAAGGCCATCCAGTCCGCCCAGCGGATGATTGGAAGCAATGATAGCCCTTTTGGTTTGCGGAATATTTTCCAGCCCGATTACTTCAACCTTGGTATTCATGTATTCAAGTACGCCTTCTATAAACGGGAGTCCCATAAGATGCCCGTATATTCTGATGAATTCATTCAAATCATCTTCATGAACAATGCGTCTTAGGTATCTAATGACAAACCCCGGTAATGCTTTGCGAAGTTTGGGGCTCTTTTTCTCAATAACTTCTTTAACGTTAATATATTCTGGTGTGATACTAGTTTCGGTCACGCTATTTTCCTGCATTTTCTTTTTTTTTCATCACAAAACTAAGGAATTTATATATAGATAAGTCCGGTCTAAAAAGGTCTTGATTTGATTTTAAGCCACTTTTACGCCTTAATCCCCTAAAAGGGAAGGGGCTGAAAATCAGTGCGCCCTTTCGGGGTGGGATAAATACTGATTTTCATTAATTACACCAATTTACCTTTTTAGACCGGACCATAGATAAAAGTGTAATCTTTTTCATGAAACAGACACAAGCGATGTTATTAACAAATTCTCAGGTGGAAAATTGTTAATAAATAGGGAAACATCAGAAATTATTTTCATTTATTACTGAAATACAGATAGATACATTCTTTTTTGGATGAAAAAACCCGTGGAAAATAAGATGATTTTTCAACAATGTGGTAAATTGTGGTAAATAATGTCAAAATGTGGTAAATATAATGTATATTTGAGCCATAAAAGTGCCATTTAATGCTCAACGTTTTAGGAACATACGAAGCCAAAGTAGATGCCAAAGGGAGATTCATGTTTCCAGCGCCTTATAAGGCTCAGCTGGGAGTTGATGTGAAAAATGGTTTTGTCCTGAAGCGAAGCATTTTTAAAAAGTGTCTTGAACTTTTCACGCTTGAGCAGTGGAAACAGGAAAGTGCCATGGTCAGCAAGCTGAATATGTTTAAAAAGAAAAACGCAGATTTTGTTACCAAGTTTATGGCTGGTGTCAAGCCGGTCGAGATGGATGGTAATGGAAGGCTGTTGCTCCCCAAGGACCTCCTTAGCTATTGCGGAATAAAGAAGCAGATTGTACTCACATCAGTTGTAAACAGAATAGAAATCTGGGATAAGGAGGTTTACGAAACAGCCGTGGATTACAACCCGGATGATTTTGCGAATCTTGCCGAGGAAGTTATGGGTGAGTTTGAAACTGAATGACAAAAATGTATCACAATCCGGTATTGCTTCATCAAAGTGTGGAGGGGTTGAAGATCTCTTCGGGAGGCGTTTATGTAGATGCCACGTTCGGTGGCGGTGGCCATTCGCGGTTAATTCTGCAGCACCTTGGTTCCGATGGCAGCTTGGTTGCTTTTGACCAGGACCCTGATGCTGTTCCCAATCTGCCTGATGACGACCGGTTGCAATTTGTGGATCAGAATTTCCGGTACCTGAAAAATTTCCTGACGTTTTACGGAAAAGTGCCAGTTGACGGGATTCTTGCTGATCTCGGAGTAAGTTCTTACCAGTTTGACGTACCGGAACGCGGATTTTCCACACGCTTCGATGGACCGTTGGATATGCGTATGATGAAGAATCAGGGTAAAAGTGCTTCGGATGTTGTCAACACTTATTCCGAGGATGAACTGAACCAGATCTTTCGTCAGTATGGGGAAATCAAGAACAGCCGCTGCATGGCAAAAATGATTCTGGAACAAAGGAAGGTCAGGAAAATAGAAACTACGCAAGAGTTGGTACAAACGGTAGAAAAATGTATTCCGGTAACCCAGAAAAACAAATTGATGGCCATGCTTTTTCAAGCCATCAGGATTGAAGTGAACGAAGAACTTGAAGTGTTGAAAATATTCCTGGAGCAAGCTGTCGAAGTTTTAAAACCGGGTGGACGGCTTGTGGTGATCTCTTACCATTCGCTGGAAGACAGGCTGGTAAAGAATTTTATGAAGACAGGAAATTTTGAAGGGGATCTTAAAAAAGACTTTTACGGAAATAATTTGGTGAGCTTAAAACCGGTGATTAATAAAGCGATCGTCCCGGATGAAGATGAAATAAAGCAGAACAGCCGTGCACGTTCTGCCAAGCTCAGAATCGCAGAAAAATTATTGGCATGATGAAAACAAACAGCCTGAAACCCAGAAAGAAGAAAAAGGAAAAAAAGCTGAAAACTTCCGCGCAAAAGGGGGGCTTTGGCAAGGCAGCACAAGGGTTGCTGGGGGGTGGCGTTCTGGAAAAAGAACGGACTTTCCGCATGTTTCCCTTTTTGCTTTTCATTTCCTTTCTGGCATTTATTTACATCACAAATGACTTTACGCTTGAAAGCAAGGTACGGAAAATCAGTCATCTCCAGAAGGAAGTGATGGAATTACGGTATGAATATGTCTCAGTGAAATCGAACTTGATTGTCATCAGTAAGCAATCGCAATTGGCAAAACGGCTCGGAAAGCTGGGAATCAAAGAAAATAAAGAACCACTTAAAGTGATCAGAATAAAAGTTAACAAGTAAGCGAAAAAAGGTGACAGAAGATAAGAATGACATATTGTGGCGAGTTTATCTTGTTTATGGCCTGATGCTTCTATTTGGTGCAGCCATTGTTGGAAAGATCGTTTACATTCAGGTGAAAGAAGGTCCTAAACTGGATAAGGAAGCGAAAAGACAGGAGATCAGGATATTCGATTTGAAGGCCTCCCGTGGAAACATTCTTTCCGATGATGGGGACCTGCTTGCTACGTCTGTGCCTGTTTTTCAAGTTCGGATGGATGTCGCCAGCAATTATATTTCCAATTTTCTTTTCAACACAAAAGTAGATTCTCTTTCTAAGCGTCTTGCCGGTTTGTTTCAGGATCAATCTTCCGTTTATTACCGCCGCATGCTCGTTGAGGCCAGGAAAAAAGGAAACCGCTTTTGTCTGATTCACCGGAAGGTTACCTACGATCAGTTAAAAGAGATTGAAACCTTTCCCATTCTAAGACGAAAAGCTTACGGAGGACTTATAACTTTTCAGAAAACGACAAGAAAGCTTCCTTATGGAACACTTGCTGCCCGGACTATTGGTTATGATAATTCGGCTGAAAAAATACGTGTAGGACTTGAAGGGGCATACACTAAAGTACTTAAGGGTACGAATGGTAAACAGATCCGTCGCAGGATCAATCATGGAGCCTGGCTTCCGGTTCACAATGATATGGATGTGGAGCCACACAACGGAAAAGATATTGTTAGCACCATCAACGTTGATTTGCAGGATGTGGCGGAGGAAGCTTTGCGGAAACAAATGATAAAGCATGAAGCCCGAATGGGTTGTGCCGTTCTGATGGAAGTAAAAACCGGTGATATCAAAGCAATTGCCAACCTTAAATATGATTCGACCGATAGTGCTTACGAAGAAAGTTATAACATGGCCATTGGAGAAAAGATAGAACCCGGCTCTACTTTTAAGCTGGCTTCCATTATTTCTGCATTGGATGATCATAAAGTGAAGCTTGACGACACTGTTTCTGTAGGAAAAGGATATGTATATTATTATGGAAGGATTCTTCGCGATGTTCATGATGTGGGTGACGGAATTCTTACTGCAAGGGAAGCTTTTGAAAAGTCTTCAAATGTGGGAATTTCGAAAATCATTTACAGAAGTTATAAAGATGATCCTGCAAAGTTTATCGATCATCTCTACGCCATGAAATTAAACAAGCCGCTGGGCCTTTCTATTCCCGGCGAGGCCATGCCCTATATTAAAAATCCATCTGATAAAAAGGTCTGGTACTTGACTTCTTTGCCTTGGATGTCTATTGGTTATGGCTTGGAATTGACGCCTTTGCAAATCCTTACATTTTATAATTCCGTAGCCAATAACGGAGTTGAAGTTAAACCCCGTTTTGTAACGGAGATTACTGAAGGTGGAACGGTAGTAAAAAAATTCCCTGTTCAGATCAGGGACTCCATGATTGCTCCACCACGTGTCATCAAATTAGCAAAAGAACTTTTGGAAGGAGTAGTTGAGTATGGTACAGGCCAGTCATTGAAAAACAAGCATTTTAAAATTGCTGGGAAGACAGGGACGGCAAAGATTAACGAGGATGGCAGATACATAAGGGCGTATAATGCCACTTTTGTCGGCTACTTTCCTGCAGATAATCCACAATATTCTTGTATTGTGGTGATTAATAGGCCAAAACACGGTTACTATGGAGCAGCAGCAGCAGCACCTGTGTTTAAAGAAATTGCTGATAAAGTATATGCCACTTCCCTGGCAATGAATATGGGTTCAGGGATTCCGGATACTCTAGGTGCTTTGCCTATTGCGAACCATCCCGTATGGTATCCCGATCTGAAAATAATTTACAAGAGCTTGGGAATTAATCAGAAAGATTATCTGAGCAAAGAAAAGTGGGCTGAGACCAGAGACGTGAATGATACAGCCGTCTTTAGAGTAAAAGATTTTTCCAGGGGTCTTGTGCCAAATGTGAGAGGGATGAAAGCCAAAGATGCCATTTACCTTCTGGAAAATATGGGCTTCAAGGTTGATGTCACTGGGAGGGGGGCTGTTATGTCCCAGTCGCGCCGTCCCGGTCACCGCTATCAAAAAGGACAAACCATAAATATTCTGTTAACAACATTTTGACAAACAGGAAATGAAAGGACTAAAGGAAATATTGAACGGCGTTGCAGCTCAGCAGGTTAAAGGGTCTGTTGAGATTGACATCGAATCAATTGTACTGGATTCAAGGAAAGTTCAGAAAGGTTCCCTGTTTGTTGCCATTTCAGGAACACAAACCGATGGGCATAAATTTATTGAGACAGCTGTTGGAAAAGGAGCCGGGGCAGTAGTTTGTGAGATCTTACCAAAAAAAATTGATGAGGCTGTGGCCTATATTCGGGTAAATGATTCTTCGCTCGTACTGGGACTTGTGGCTTCAAATTTTTACGGAAATCCATCAAGTCAATTAAAGCTGGTAGGCGTTACGGGAACCAACGGTAAAACAACCATTATTACCCTTTTGCACCAGCTGTTTATGAAGCTTGGATATAAAACAGGGATGCTTTCCACGATCGTGAATAAGGTACAGAACCGGGAAATTAAAACGGACCGCACTACACCTGACGCTATCAATATAAACAAGATATTGAAGGAGATGGTTGATGAAGGTTGTGAATTTGCCTTTATGGAAGTCAGTTCACATGCCGTAGTGCAGGAAAGAATCGCCAGTCTGGAATTTACGGGAGCTGTATTTACGAATATCACCCACGACCACCTGGATTATCATAAAACTTTCAAAGAATACATCCGGGCGAAAAAGAAATTTTTTGATGACTTGCTTGCAGATGCCTTTGCCTTGGTAAATGCTGATGACAGGAATTCTGATGTGATGTTGCAAAATACAAAAGCTAATAAATACAGCTTTGGTTTGAAAACTATGGCTGATTTCAAAGGCCGTGTGTTGGAAAATGAAATTGAAGGATTGAAAATGCGAATTGACAATGAAGAGTTGTATTCGCTTCTCGTTGGAGGATTCAATGCTTCAAACCTGCTTGCGATTTATGGTGTCGCCATCTTATTAAATCAGAAAAAGGAAGAAATACTCTCTGTTATTAGCACGCTCCATGGTGCTGAAGGACGTTTTGAAGTGTTACGGTCAGCTCAGGGCGTTACCGGAATTGTAGATTATGCCCACACCCCGGATGCTTTAAAAAATGTTTTGGAAACCATAAAATCGGTTCTTTCAGGCGATTCCAGACTTACCACTGTTATTGGAGCCGGTGGCGATCGCGATAAAACCAAAAGGCCGATAATGGCTTCTATAGCAGCACAATATAGCGAAAGGGTAATTCTTACATCAGACAACCCGCGCAGCGAAGACCCCGAAGCCATTCTTGCTGATATGATAACCGGGATTGACCCGGTACAAAAGCGATATACCATGGTGATAAGCAACCGACAGGAAGCCATCAAAACGGCATTTAACCTGTCCGAAGATAGAGATATCATTCTGATTGCAGGAAAAGGACACGAAAAATATCAGGAAATAAAAGGGGTGAAATATCCTTTTGACGACAAAAAAATATTGAAAGAACTGTTTGAACAAGCATAAAGAATATGTTATATCATTTATTTAAATTTCTACATGATAACTACTCCATTCCGGGAACAGGGCTGTTTCAGTACCTGTCATTCCGGGCTGCGCTGGCTTTAATGACATCTCTTTTAATCGGAATGGTTTTCGGTGGACGCTGGATTAAATTCCTGAAACGGAAACAGGTTGGTGAGATCGTTCGTGACCTTGGACTGGAAGGCCAGTTGGAAAAGCAGGGAACCCCAACCATGGGCGGTTTGATCATTTTGTCTTCTATTTTGATCCCGGCATTGCTTTTCGCAAGATTGGACAATATTTATATACTTCTCATGCTGTTTACAACAGTTTGGATGGGCACCATTGGATTTATTGACGATTACATTAAAGTATTTAAAAAAGACAAACAAGGCCTTCGTGGAAAATACAAAATCATCGGGCAGGTAATTCTTGGTTTGATAGTGGGTTTGGTGATGTACTTTAATAAGAATGTGGTAATCCGGGAAAAAACCCATGAGCCTGTCAGTGCTGTGTATTCTTTAACTGGGGAACCCGGTGCTTCTGCCCGCTTTTCTATTAAAGATAGTCATGCTGTTAAGACGACGATTCCTTTCCTGAAAAACAATGAATTTAATTACGCTTCATTGTTGGAATGGATTGGCCCAGGATATAAAAAATGGGCTTTCCTGGTGTTTATTCCCATCGTAATCCTAATAATTACAGGCGTTTCCAACGGTGCAAATCTTACCGACGGAATGGATGGACTTGCGGCGGGAACTTCTGCCATCATCGGAGCGACACTGGGAATTCTGGCTTGGGTCTCTGGTAATATAATTTTTGCTGATTACCTGAATATCATGTATTTGCCCAACGTGGGTGAGCTTGCAGTTTTCGTAAGTGCCTTTGTGGGGGCAACGGTTGGATTCCTATGGTTCAATACTTATCCCGCCCAAATCTTTATGGGCGATACGGGCAGCCTGGCCATTGGAGGTATCATCGCTGTTTTTGCCATTATCATCAGAAAAGAATTACTCATTCCGCTTTTGTGCGGAATCTTCCTGGTGGAAAGTTTATCGGTCATGTTTCAGGTGGGCTACTTCAAATATTCCCGCAAAAAATATGGAATCGGACGGCGCATCTTTAAAATGGCACCGTTACATCACCATTTTCAGAAGATGGGATACTCGGAACCCAAGATTGTTGTTCGGTTTTTTATTGTTGGGATTGCTCTCGCGGTGATGACCATCATTACATTGAAAGTCAGGTAAATCGGATAAAAAAGGATGAACAAAAAATACGATATAGTAGTTCTTGGTGCTGGCGAAAGCGGCGTTGGCGCTGCTGTTCTGGCCAAAACCAGGAACATGAGTGTTTTTGTTTCAGATAATGGAGAAATAGACAAAAAGTATCGACGCGTTCTTATACATTATGAAATTGAGTTTGAAGAAAACGGTCACAGTATCGAAAAGATATTGACTTCCGGTGAGGTAGTTAAAAGTCCCGGAATTCCTGACAACATTCCTATAATCAGGAAACTACAGAAAAAAAAGATCGGAGTGATCTCAGAAATAGAATTTGCGTCCCGGTTTACAAACGCAGTAAAGATTTGTATTACAGGAAGCAACGGGAAGACCACTACAACACTACTGACCTATCATATTTTGAAAAATGCTGGATTGAACGTGGGACTGGCGGGTAACGTGGGAGAGAGTTTTGCCATGCAGGTGGCACTTCGCGACTTTGATTATTACGTGCTGGAAATAAGCAGTTTTCAGCTGGATGACATGTTTCAGTTTAAAGCAGAAGTTGCTGTATTACTGAATATAACTCCTGATCATTTGAATCGTTACGATTATGATCTTCAAAAATATGTGGATTCAAAATTCCGGATTCTTCAAAATCAAACCAAAAAAGATTTTTTCATTTACTGGGCCGAAGATCCGGTCATTTTAAAAGAAATGAAAAAACGAAAAATTGAAGCGATAACCGTTCCTTTTGGTTTTCTGCCGGAAGGCAAAGGAGCTGGAGCTTATTTAAACGGGAATAAAATAGTTTTTAAAAACGGTAAAAATAAATTTGATATGACATTGGAGCAGTTAGCATTACAGGGAAAACACAACCAAAGAAATTCAATGGCAGCTGGCATCGCTGCACAATTGATTGAGATTAGAAAGGAAACCATTAAACAGAGCCTTTCAGATTTTCAAAACATCTCGCATCGCCTGGAATTTGTGGCAAGTGTTCACGGTATTAGCTTCATCAACGATTCTAAAGCAACCAATATTAATGCTACCTGGTATGCTTTGGAGTATGTGGACAAACAAACAGTCTGGATCGTTGGAGGTGTTGATAAAGGAAACGATTACGAAACCCTTAGAAATTTGGTAAAGGAAAAAGTGAAAGCCATCGTCTGCCTGGGTTTGGATAATGCCAATATTCATAAAGCATTTTCAGATGTGGTGGATGTAATCGTAGATACGGAATCAGCGCGTGAAGCTGTGGAAGATTCTTACCATCTGGCAGAAAAAGACGAAATCGTTCTTTTGTCACCAGCCTGCGCCAGTTTTGATCTCTTTGAAAATTACGAAGACCGTGGCAATCAGTTTAAGCAGGCGGTTAACGAGCTTTAAATCTTCAAAACTTTAAAATCAAATCCAGAAAGGAAAGCGGAATGAATAAGTTAATGAGTAGCATAAAAGGTGATAAGGTGATTTGGGCTATTGTCTTTATCCTGACCATTTTATCATTTTTGGCCGTTTACAGTTCAACAGGAACCCTTGCGTATAAATACCAGGGTGGAGACACTGCTCATTACATGATCCGCCACGGTATCTTTTTGCTGGTCGGATTACTTCTTATGTATTTTGCTCATCTGGTGCGTTATACATTTTATTCCCGCATTTTTCAAATTGCTTTTTTTATAGCTGTTCCTTTACTGTTGCTGACTTTGGTTTTTGGGCTGAACCTTAATGATGCACGCCGTTCGTTGCCTTTACCCTTGGGATTGAGTTTTGAAACCTCCGACCTGGCTAAACTTACTCTTGTGGTTTATTTGGCAAGGATGTTGACCAAAAAGTATAGCGAAATCAACGATTTTAATAAAGTTCTGCTGTACTTGATCTTACCCGTTTTCATCATATGCGGATTGATCTTGCCGGCAAACCTTTCAACGGCAGCACTTTTATTCACGACCAGTCTTGTACTTATTTTCATCGGAAGGGTAAAAATATCATACATTATTGCTACGGTTGGAATTGCCATAGCCGGAGCAGCCATATTTTTTGCAATATTGTTTATGATGCCAGACGGCAAAAATGGCCGTCTGGATACTTGGAAAGCCCGAATAGAAAACTTTTCAAAAGGTGGTGAGAAGAATAATTACCAAGTGGAGCAATCAAAAATTGCCATAGCAACGGGGGGTATTTTTGGCAAAATGCCCGGGAAAAGTACGCAACGGAATTTTCTACCCCACCCGTATTCCGATTTTATTTTTTCCATCATAGTTGAAGAATATGGTCTGGTAGGAGGCACGATAGTAGTTCTCCTATATTTAATCTTGTTATTCAGGGCTGTAAAAATTGTGACCAAAGTTCCCAGGAACTTTGGGGTTTTCCTCGCCATCGGCTTAAGCTTCAGCCTGGTGTTTCAGGCGTTGATTAACATGGCCGTTGCGGTTCATATACTTCCGGTTACCGGACAACCACTTCCGATGGTCAGTATGGGTGGGACTTCGGTGCTGTTTACCAGTTTGTCTTTGGGAATTTTACTCAGCGTGAGCCGCGATGTGGAAGAAAGCAATGAAAAAGAACTAATAGAGTTTGGAAATGAAAGTGCCTGAAACATATAAAATATTGATCAGCGGGGGAGGAACGGGAGGACACATCTTCCCGGCCATTGCTATTGCAAATGGTTTGAAAGAAAAACTCGGATATGTGGAAATTCTGTTTGTTGGTGCAAAAGGCAGGATGGAAATGGAAAAAGTTCCCATGGCCGGATACCAAATTCAGGGTTTGTGGATCAGCGGTTTTCAGAGAAGGCTGACATTGAAGAACTTATGGGTGCCTTTCAAATTGGTAAATAGTTTATGGAGAGCACGAAGAATCATTTCTGGTTTTGCTCCTGATGTGGCTGTTGGAACAGGTGGCTATGCCAGTGCCCCACTTTTAAAAGCCGCTTCCGGAAAAAAAGTCCCCACCCTGATACTGGAGCAAAACTCTTATCCGGGCGTCACCAACCGGCTGTTGGGAAAATCTGTCAACAAGATATGTACGGCCTATGAAGGAATGGAGAAATATTTTTCTGCCGAAAAAATTGTTCTGACAGGAAGTCCCATCAGACAAAATATTATGCAGATGAATGAAAGTCCTGAGGAAGCCAGGAAGTTTTTTGATTTGGAAAAGGATCGCCCGACACTGCTTGTTTTTGGAGGAAGTCAGGGTGCAAGAAATATGAATCTGGCGATAAGCCAGTTGATCGACAAATTACTTTCGCTGGGTATCCAAATGATCTGGCAAACGGGTAAAATTTCGATGCCGATGGCTCAAAAATCTGTCTTGAATAGCAAATTCCGGCAAAGGGTAAAGGTGTTGGATTTCATTCATGAAATGGATAAGGCTTATGCAGCAGCCGATGTAATTGTTTCACGGGCAGGGGCAATATCCATTGCGGAAATAGTTCAGGTTAACAAACCTGCCATTTTTGTACCGCTTCCTTCGGCAGCGGAAGATCATCAGACGCATAATGCCATGGCTTTGGTAAACAAAAATGCAGCATTGATTGTTCCTGAAAAAGACCTGCGACGCAATTTGCTGGATACAGTGCAACTGTTAACTAAAAATCCCGAAAAGCGCGATGAATTAAAGGCTAATCTGCACCAATTTGAACATGGAGATGCTACGGAAAAAATTGTTAATGAAGTGATTAAACTAATAAAACCAGGGAAAAGTTGATGAATAGGCAGGCAGACATATTATATTTCTTGGGAATTGGCGGCATCGGGATGAGTGCCCTGGCGCGGTATTTTCAAAAACTGGGTTGTCAAATTTACGGCTACGATCTGACGGTTACCAAACTAACCCGGCAATTGGAAGAAGAAGGCATGCATCTTCATTACAATGAAGATATTTCATTGATTCCTGCCCATATCGACAAGGTTATTTATACACCTGCAATTCCTGAAGACAATGCTGAACTTATATTTTTTAAAAACAAAGGCGTAGCCCTTCATAAACGTGCTGATGTTTTGGGTGAGATAAGCCATGAATTGTTTACCATCGCTGTTGCAGGAACTCATGGAAAGACCAGTATCACCGCTATGATTACGCAGATTCTTAAAATTGCGGATTTTCCTTCGCTTGCTTTCATCGGCGGTATCAGCAAAAACCTGAATTCAAATTTCTTTGTATCAGAAAATCCTGAATACCTTGTTGTTGAAGCCGATGAGTTTGACAGGTCGCTGCTGAAACTGGAGCCAAATCTGGCAATAGTCACTTCTATGGATGCCGATCACCTTGATGTTTATCAGAATTTGGATGAAGTCCATAAAACTTTTCTGCTCTTTGCAAAGCAACTCAGGAAAAATGGAAAACTGATCGCTCATGAAAAACTGATGGTTTTTGAGAATGAATTCCCGGAAAGGGTGGCTTATGGATTGTCAAAAGATGCCGAAATTCATGCTGCAAATGTCAAAGTTGAAGACGGGAAATTCCACTTTAAAGTTTGGAATGACAAGCAGTTTCTGATGAATGTCAGGATGAACATTCCGGGTTTGCATTATGTTGAGAATGCACTGGCTGCCATTGCGATAGCCCTTCAGCTTAAAATTGATCCTGAAGCCATTAAAAAAGCCTTGGAGAGTTTTACGGGAGTTGAAAGGCGCTTTGATTTTAGGATACAAAATGCTGATTTGGTTTATATTGACGATTACGGTCATCATCCGGTTGAAATTAAGGCAACCATCGATGCAGTTAGAACCTTATATCCTGATAAAAAAATAAGTGCTGTTTTTCAGCCCCATTTGTATAGCAGAACACGTGATATGGCTGATGAATTTGCAGCCGCATTAAGTAGTTTGGACTGTGTTTTTTTGCTGGATATTTATCCTGCCCGTGAAAAACCAATTCCTGGCGTAACATCAAAAATTATTTTTGATAAAATAGATGTAGAAGACAAATATTTGTTTGACAAAAAGGCTTTTTTGAAATTTCTCGAAGAAGACAAACCGGAAGTATTGTTAAGCCTTGGGGCAGGAGATATTGGAATGATGGTTGAAGACATTGAAAGGATATTGAGAAACAGATGAAGAAAAAATTATCCATATTGGGAGTCTCTCTTTTTGCAGTGCTGGTGTTGATATTGGCTGGTTTTATTTACAGCCATTTCCGTAATCAGTTTGTGAAAAGAGTTGAGGTCAGGATTGAGCAGAAAAACGGCAGTGGTTTTCTGTCCCAGAAGGGTGTTCTTTCCTTATTCGACATTGGTGACACTGTACAGCACACTAAAGTTAAGAACCTAAACCTTAAAAAGATAAAATCAAAAATATCACGAAACCCTTATGTGGAAGCTGCCGATGCTTTTTTAAATATTTCAGGAGATTTAATTGTAAACGTAAAGGAGAAAGTAGCACTTTTGCGCCTGGTTACTAAAAATCGAAAAAGTTGTTATATAGATGAAAATGGAACACTTTTCCCATTGGGGAATAACTATTCAGAACGTGCCCTTTTTGTCAACGGTTATATTGATGTACCTTTAAAGACGGGAAAAAGTATTCATGACAGCATCTACTCAAAAACCTTACTTCCAGGATTGTACGATCTAGCGAGGAAAATACATTCCGACCCGTTCTTGAATTCGGAGATCAGCCAGATATTTGTCAACAGTATGGGCAAAATTGACTTGATTCCCGAATTGGGCAACTTTATTATCCATTTTGGAAACCTTGAGGAAAAGGATATTAAACTCGAAAATTTAAAAGCTTTTTACAAGCAAGCGCTTGTTAAAGAAGGTTGGAATAAATATAATAGTATTAATCTGGCTTTTACAAATCAGGTAATCTGCACAAAAAAATAGGATCATGGAAAACGACATTATTGTAGGATTAGACATTGGAACTACTAAAATAGCCTGTATCGTAGGACGGAAAAACGAATTTGGCAAAATAGAGATATTGGGTTACGGAAAAACGGAATCCATTGGTGTTAAACGTGGCGTTGTCACAAACATCGAAGATACAGTACGCTCCATACAACTGGCTGTTACCCAGGCTGAACAGCAATCCAGTGTAGATATAAAATATGTAAACGTAGGCATTGCAGGTCAGCATATTAAAAGTCTACAGCACCGTGGAACACTCATCAGGGAGGATGCCGACAAAGAAATTGTCAATGTGGAAGTTGAGCAATTGGTTCACAATATGTATAAATTGAATATGCTTCCGGGTGAGGAGATCATTGACGTGATCCCACAGGATTTTATCGTTGATGATGAAGACGGAATACGGCATCCTGTTGGTATGTTAGGAAGTAAGTTGGAGGCTAACTTTCACATCATCATAGGTCAGACGGCTGCCGCAAAAAATATTTACAAGTGTATCAAAAAAGCTGGTCTGGAAGATTCACAGCTAATTCTGGAACCCATTGCTTCCGCGGAAGCTGTATTAAGTGAAGAAGAAAAAGAAGCCGGAGTTGTTCTGGTAGATATTGGCGGTGGTACAACAGACATTGCCATCTTTCAGGATAATATCATCCGTCATACGGCAGTAATTCCGTTTGGTGGAGATATCGTTACAGAAGACGTGAAAGAAGGCTGTTCTATTATCCGCAGGCATGCAGAAGAATTGAAAGTAAAGTTTGGTTCGGCGCTGGCTAGTGAGAATCGGGACGATGAGGTTGTTGCCATTCCCGGATTGAGAGGACGCGCTCCGAAAGAGATCACTTTGAGGAATCTGGCTTCGATCATTCAGGCCCGGATGGAAGAGATCTTGGAGCACGTTTATTATGAAATTAAGAACTCCGGATTTGAAAAGAAGCTGATAGCAGGTATTGTAATTACCGGCGGTGGCGCCCAGTTAAGGCACATTAATCAGTTGGCAGCCTTCACTACCGGGATGGAAACGCGTATTGGTTACCCCAATGAACACCTGGCAATGGAAGTCAGCGACGAGATTGCAAGTCCCATGTTTTCAACCAGTATAGGCCTTGTGATTGAGGGAATTAAGCGCTATGAAATGGAGATCAAAACCAAACGTCCCGATGAAAATGGTGACGGCACGAGAAAAGCCAAAAAACGAAAAGGAGAAAAACATGAGTTAGGGTCGAAACGGTTTCTTGGAATTATAAAAGACTGGTTTGAAAATGATGCAGAAGAGATCTGAGAATTAACTTCACATTGTTTATAACTAAAACACGAATAACGAATCGTTCCGTCCCAATTAAATAAATTTATTTCACAAAAAGAATCAAAAATTCATTTCCTGAATTATAACGAAATACCACACGAAGCCATGGAAAACATGATAAAATTTACTCCCAAGCAAAAAACTTCGATCATCAAAGTCATCGGAGTAGGCGGTGGCGGCAGCAATGCAGTAAATTATATGTTCAAACAAGGAATTGAAGGAGTCGACTTTGTAGTTTGCAATACAGATATGCAGGCATTGTCGAACAGCCCGGTTCCTGTAAAAGTTCAACTAGGCGAATCTGGTCTTGGTGCCGGAGCAATCCCCGAAGTTGCGGAGCAAGCTGCCCTGGATTCATTAGACAAAATAAAAGCCGTACTGGATGAAGATACTGAAATGGTCTTTATAACAGCAGGAATGGGTGGAGGTACCGGAACGGGTGCGGCTCCTGTAATTGCCAAATTCGCCAGGGAAATGGGCCTTTTGACTGTTGGAATAATAACTCTTCCGTTTCATTTTGAAGGCCGGCGTAAAATGCTGAAAGCCAAACAAGGGGTTGAAGAAATCAGGAAATATGTAGATACACTTCTTGTAATCAGCAACGACAAACTCCGTGGCTTATATGGTGATCTGGGCCTGGGAAATGCCTTTGCCCATGCTGATAATGTATTAGCAACCGCAGCCAAAGGAATCGCTGAATTGATCACAGTTCATGGTTATGTTAACGTCGATTTCAACGATGTGAAAACTGTGATGAAAGACAGTGGCAAAGCCATTATGGGCTCTGCCGTTATGGAAGGTGAAGATCGGGCTCTCAAGGCTATTGAAGGCGCTATGAATTCACCGTTGCTGAGTGATAACAATATTTACGGAGCCAAAAATATTCTCCTGTATATGACAGCTGGTGATGGCGACATTACGATGGATGAAATTACCGTTATAACCGATTATATATCTGATAAATGCGGCGAAGATTCTGCTAATGTAATTTGGGGCCGGGGAATTGACGAAAATATGGGAAACAAACTGGGAGTAACCATTATTGCTACCGGTTTTGAGGAGCAGAATGCTTTAAATCAGGACACTGAAACAAAATCGGAACAGACAAGCCCTAAAATAATTTTTAGTGGCAATTCAGAAATGAAAAAAAGCGTTTTCAATCTTGATGACAATTATGAGCCACAAAGTAAGTCTCAGTCTGATTTTGATGATGAAATGCGCGTGATAAAGAAAGCCCGGGAAGAGACTGAAAAAGGTTCCGCTTCAGAACTTGATTCAGATAAAAGTTCAGGAAATAAGAAGATATATTCTCTGGATCAGGATTTGGATGATGATAAAAATGAACATCACTCAACTGCTGGTGAAAGTGACTTTTTCCTTCCCTCGGATAAAGATGAACTTATGGTGAAGCACACAAAACCTGCTGCTCCAAAACGTGCCCCAAAGGTGGAGAGCAAGCCTGCGCCTGTAAGAGATAATTCGGAACTTGATACACAAGCTAAAGTCCGGATTCAGAGATTGACTGAAATGAGTGCTTTGAAACCTTCCGATGCGTTAAAAGAGGAAGAAATTCCGGCTTATCTTAGAAAGAATGTTCAGCTTTCAGATCCCAATTATTCGAGTGATTCCCAGGTATCGCATTACACGTTATCAGAAGACAGCAGGAAAAATCCAATTATTAAATCTGACAACTCATTCTTACATGATAATGTTGATTAGTGTAAAGGAATTAATGAATTGAAAAAATCATGAATAAGAATTTACAAAAGAGTAATGGTTTAAAATCTCTTTTAGCGTGCGCTGTTCTTTCGCTTACTTTGGGCTTGGGAACAGTATTTGCTGTGCCAGCTGATACTACTTTCAGAATTATCGAGAGTGTACCTGAGAATACTATATATGGTCAATCGGGTGTTCAGAGGACGCAGCAGGCTTGGCTCGATATGATTCGTGGTGCGAAACAAAGTATTGATATTGCCGCTTTTTATTTTTCAAATAAACCGGGAGAAGCACTTGCCCCCGTAATGGAAGCAATTGTAGATCGGGCGCATTCGGGAGTAAAAGTGCGAATCATGATTGGCCGGGTTTTTTACCGTGGAAGCCAAAGCAGTTTGGCTCCATTGAAAGGAGTTCCTAATATTGAAATTCGGGTTCTTCCGGTCGATAGCCTGACTGGTGGTGTGCTTCATGCAAAATATTTTATTGTTGACGATAGTATCGTGTTTGTAGGAAGCCAAAATTGGGATTGGCGTGCACTGAGTCAAATCCATGAAATAGGTGCACGAATAGATAACAAGCGCTTTGCAAAGACATTTGAAGGTGTGTTTAATTTTGACTGGAAGCTCGCTAAAAATCGCAATCTGCCGAAAGCTGAAAGAGAAGCTGTAAAGCCACCTGATTTTGAACCTGTGACAAAGGGAGATCCTGTTATTCTTCATGATGGAAAAAATGATGTGACGATTGCATTTCCTGCTTTTAGTCCGCCTTCCTTGGTTCCGCGTTGGGTCAGTACAGAACAACCCGAACTGGTTCGCCTGATCGAATCTGCAAGGTATACGGTGCGCATTCAGGTACTGACTCTGACAGCATTGATATATTATGGTCCGAAAGGCTATTGGACGGCTGTTGACAATGCTTTGCGGGATGTAGCCGCCCGTGGCGTAAAAGTCGATATTATTGTCGCTAACTGGGCGTTGCGCCAGCCTATGCAGCAGTATTTGAAAAGTCTGGCCGTAATGCCAAATATCACCGTTAAATTCAGCGCACTGCCGCCAGCACCGGAAGGCTTTATTCCTTATGCCCGTGTCGAGCACTGCAAGTATGCAGTTGTAGATGATAACCGGGCCTATATCGGGACCGGAAACTGGGGCTGGAGTTACTTTAATAACACGGTGGATGCTTCAGTATTTATTAGTGGGAAGGGTCCGGTGGTGACACTTATAAAGATTTTTGACAGAGATTGGAATGGCCCTTATGTTACTACATTGGAACCGGGAGGAAGTTACAAACCTCCCAAAAATCATTGATAATGCATTTAGGTTCATTATCTCAAAATAATTGTAAGCGGAATATTGATTAAAATACTATAAAAATGGAACTTGAAAAAGTCATAAACAATGATTTAAAAGATGCAATGTTGGTAAAAGATCGTCGTAAACTGGAAGCCATTCGTGCCATAAAAGCTGCTTTGCTATTGGAAAAAACCGGTGCTGATGTTACAAGTAGCGAAATTCCGGAAGCTGTTGAATTAAAGCTGCTTCAGAAACTGGTGAAACAGAGAAGGGATTCAGCGAAGATTTATCAGGAACAGGGGAGGCAGGAACTTGCTGATGAAGAGGAATATCAGGCTTCTATTATTGAGAAATATCTTCCGCAGCAAATGTCTGAAGATGAAGTCAAGGCTGTTGTTGAGAAAATTGTTATCGATCTGGGCGCCAGTACCATGAAAGACATGGGTCGCATTATGGGTGAAGCATCCAAGCAATTGGCCGGGAAAGCTGATAATAAGACAATTTCGCAGATTGTACGGTCCCTTATGGCACAGTGACCTAGTTTTCCTATGTTTGAGAACCCTATTTTTAATCCGCCTGAGGCGGACAAGGGATTAATTCCCCGCCCCTTGGGGCGATTAATAATCTCCTTTTGATACCCCGCTGCTCTGCGGCGGGGGTAGTTCATTAGAATTCTTTGTAACTATTTACCGTGAGTTTTTCTTTAGTTTTCACGAACTTTGGAAAACTCCCAATAGTCAGACAATGGTCAAACAATCGTCTGACAACCGTTTCCCATTATACCCATTAAACAAAAAGAGGCTACCCTTTTTTAAGACAACCTCTCTTGTATATAGTTGGTGCACTGTTTCTTATGCCAGAGCGAGACGTTTAAAATCAGTAACCGTAAGATCTTTATCGGATTCTTTCAGATACTGATCAACAGATTTTTTAGAATCTTTGATGAAAGCCTGGTTCAGCAGAGTGCTTTCCTTGAAGAATTTGTTGAGTTTGCCCAATGCAATTTTTTCCAGCATATCTTCAGGTTTACCATCCTGGCGGGCTTGTTCTTTGCCAATTTCGATTTCACGGTCAATTATTTCCTGAGAAACATTGTCTTTGCCAACAGCAACAGGAGCCATGGCTGCAATCTGCATAACTACATCATGTCCGGCTGTTTCGAAATTTACACCAGCTTTGTTCAACCCTGCAATACTTGCAATCCGGTTTCCTGGATGAACGTAAGAATAAACACTTTCTGCAGAAACTACTTCGTATTTACCGAGTTGAATTTTTTCACCGATGATTCCCGTTTTGTCTACAAAGGTTTCATCAACAGTGCGATCGTTCAGATGAGCAGCTTTCAGGGCTTCTGTGGATGAAAGTTTGTTAGTAACTGCAAGGTCAATAATAGATTCTACATAACTGATAAAATCCTGATTTTTAGCTACGAAGTCGGTTTCGCAATTTATCATAACTACTGCGGCAAAAGTTTTGTCCTGGCTTACTTTAGCAAGAACAACGCCCTCACTGGCATCGCGATCAGCGCGCTTGGCAGCAATTTTCTGGCCTTTTTTTCGCAAATAGTCAATGGCTTTTCCCATATTGCCATCAGATTCTGTCAGTGCTTGTTTACAGTCCATCATTCCGGCACCGGTAGCTTTTCTCAGTTCATTTACTTGTTGTGCAGTTATTTTCATTTCAGTAATTTTTTCTATTAATCATCATTTTCATCTCTTTTTTTCGGAGACTCTTTTTTCACAACCTTAGCTTTTTTCTTTTTAGCTTCAATATCAGCTTGTTCTTCAGCCAATTTCGGGTTTTCAGATTTAGTTTTAATATCTGCTTTCAAACGTGCTTCTTTCAATGCATTTTCTCTCTCATCTTTTTCTTTCTTTTCAGCAGCGCTTTTTTCCCGTTCCGCTTGACGTTCGGCAAGTCCATCGGCAACAGCAGAGACTACGACATTCAAAATCAAGTCAATTGATTTTGATGCATCATCGTTGGCCGGGATCGGAAAGTCGATCAAAGTGGGGTCGGTATTGGTATCGGTCATAGCAAAAGTTGGGATGTTCAATTTCCGGGCTTCTGCAACAGCAATTTTTTCCTTGTTGATGTCAATAAGGAATAATGCTGCGGGGATACGACTCATATCTGAAATACTACCCAGGTTCTTTTCCAGTTTTGCTCTTTCACGTGTAACCTGCAAACGTTCACGTTTTGAAAGGTTTTTCCAGGAGCTGGTAGTCATCAGTTTATCAATACTGTTCATTTTTCTTACCGCTTTGCGGATGGTAGCAAAGTTGGTAAGCATTCCACCAGGCCAACGTTCAGTTACATAAGGCATGTTGATTTTTTGGACTGTCTCTGAAACAATGTCTTTAGCCTGTTTCTTTGTGGCAACAAAAAGAATCTTCCGGCCAGATTTTGCAATTTGTTTCATTGCGTTGGCCGCTTCTTCCATTTTTGCCTGTGTTTTGTAAAGATCTATAATGTGGATACCGTTACGCTCCATAAAAATATAAGGAGCCATGTTGGGATTCCATTTACGTCTGAGGTGGCCAAAATGAACGCCTGCCTCAAGCATTTCGTCAAAGCTTACTTTTATCATTTTTTGATATTTAATTTGTTTACATTCACTTAAATCAATTATCGAATAGTCAAATTAATGAGTTTCGACAATTTGGATACTAAACTCGATCCAATAGCTGGAAAAATTCTAACGTTTGGAGAACTGGAATTTCTTACGGGCTTTAGGTTGTCCCGGTTTCTTACGTTCTACCATACGCGGGTCTCTCTTCATGAGGCCATTTTCTTTAAGAACAGGACGATATTCTTCGTTTATTTTTACCAATGCTCTGGAAATGGCAAGCCTCAAAGCTTCAGCCTGCCCATTAATACCACCCCCTTTTAAGTTGACCTTAATGTCATAAATTCCCAGATTTTCAGTGAGCATCAGGGGTTGTTCAACAACATAGTGAAGGTTAGCGGTTGGGAAGTACTCTTTAAAGTCTTTACCGTTGATAGTAATTTTACCATCACCATCTTTTACGTAAATTCTGGCAATAGCAGTTTTTCTTCTACCGAGTGAATTTAATACTTCCATCTCTTACTTAATTGAATTTAAATTAATTTGTTTTGGTTTCTGAGCTTCATGATTGTGCTCTGGTCCGGCATATACGTGCAGGTTGCGGAACAACTGACTGCCAAGCTTGTTTTTTGGCAACATTCCTTTAATTGCTTTTTCAACCATGGCAGCAGGTTTCTTTACCATTAGTTCTTTAGCAGAAGTGCTACGTTGACCACCAGGATATCCCGTATGACGAATGTATTCTTTTTGATTCCATTTATCACCGGTAAGCTTGATTTTGTCAGCATTGATAATAACAACATAATCTCCAGTATCAGCGTGTGGGGTGAAATTGGTTTTGTATTTTCCCCTGAGGAATTTGGCTGTAATGGAAGCCAGTCTTCCCAACACCTGATTCTCCGCATCAATCAAAATCCACTCTTTATTGGCAGTCTGTTGATTTGCACTAATTGTCTTGTAACTTAAAGTATTCATCTATCTATTTGTTTCTTAAGTCTTTTTGCTTTTTAACCTGAAAATCGGGGTGCAAAAATAGAAACTATTTTCCAACTAACCAAAGTTTTAAACTTTTTATTATTTATTTTCCCAGCAAGTGAAACATGCATTTTCAAAAGCCTAAAGCCACGCTTCGGATATATTATTTACACGTTAACTGATATTCCTCTCAATTTGATAATTACAAAACCTGTTTGTACACTTTCATCAAATCAGCAGCAATTTTTTCATCCCGAAAGTTCAAGGCGTATTCATGACCTTTTTTTATCATATTATCTTTAAGATTTTTATTAGAAAGAATACGGTTAATGGCGTCTGCCAGACCGTCTGTATTTTCCGGGTCCACATAAAGACTGCCAGGCCCGCCCGCTTCACTAAAACAGCCTCTGTTGGTTGTAATTACAGGTGTTCCTGAATTTAACGCTTCAATAATGGGAATTCCAAAACCTTCAAAAAAGGAAGGATATACAAATATTTCACTCATTTGATACAAAGCGGGAAGTTCCGCCGTCTCCACTTCATGCAAAAGCATGACCTGGTTTTCCATCTGGCTTTCCCTGATGTACGTTTTGATTTTTTCAGCGTAGGGTGTGAATCTCCCGGCTAAAACCAACGGGATGTCAATGTGATGTTTATGAAGCGCTTTGATGATCTGCAAGGTATTTTTTCGCTCTTCGATGGTTCCTACAGAAAGAATAAACTGGTTTGGCAGATTGAATCTCTTCCTGATTTTTTCTTTCTCTACCGGTGTGGATTTTTGATAAAAAATCGGATTACAACCCTGATAAACCACAGTTATCCTGCTTTCATCAGTTTCAAGGAAAGTTACAATATCCTGTTTGGTTTGCTCGCTGATGGCGATAATTTTATCGGCATTCCGGCATGCGTACCGAAATTTAGTTTTATAGATATTCCTGTCGACCCGTTTATAAAGCTTAGGATATCTCAAAAAAATCAGATCATGGATAGTAACCAAGGATTTAACCGAAGATTTATTGATGTTGTATGGAATTTCATTGCTTAGGCCGTGATAAATATCCAGATCGTATTTCTGTAATTCACGGTTTAGTCCATTGGTTCTCCAATATGCGGGAAAAGCCTTTTGAAAGATGTTATGTGGTAAAATAGTTTGTGCAGAATCATCATTAACAAAGTCAAAACGTTTGGTGAATTCGGGAGTAAACATAAAGTATTCGTTTCCGGGATATTGTTTCATAAGATAACTGATCATATTCCGGCTGTAATTCCCCAGTCCGCTTGTGTTTAAAAAAGCCCGCTTGGCATCAAACCCTATGCGCATGATTTTGTTTTGATACAAAAATACAATTATTCCGGTGTGTGATTTGAGTTACCATGACCGGAATACCTGGATGCGAATTCTTAATATCTTCAAACAAGATCCCACTCCGAAAAGTAGTTTTTCGTCATCGCTAACGAAGTGAAGCAATCTCAACAGAAAGAATATCAATGGTAATGAGATTGCTTCGTGCCTCGCAATGACATGTTTTTTAACTTTTCGGAGTGGGTTTAAACAAAAAAACGGGCGATTCCGTTTAAGAAAATCGTCCGTGGAAATATATGGCGTGCTTAGGATTGTCAGTACCTGATAATAGTGAGACTGGAAACAGCAGCATCAATATTCAGGTAGATTTTATTTTTAGCCGAATCAAAGTTGTCTGTTTGAGAATGTTGGTCTCCGACTTTGTGAAATCCTTCCAGATTCCGGTCCGAAAGTACGGAGCTGAGTTGTAAATCACATCCTGATGATTCAGGAATACGAATAGTAATAGAAGATGCCCCGGCGTCAAGTGTAAATCGCGTGTTGGGGTATAAATTCCCCAGGGTGATTTTAAAGGACCCTGCGCCACCATTCATGTCTAAAGTTTTTACTCTGAAAGGACTCAGGTCGAAATCAAGTTGGCTGGCTCCGGCATCCAAATTAATATCCCAAACAGGTTTAGAATTAAGCTTTAGTACAACATCTCTATGTCTGGTGTTAAAGACATATACATGATTGTTTTTTTCGGTGATCTTTATCTTGGAATGATTGCCCCTTTGTTCTACAAAATATTTATAATAGTTCCGGTTTCCGGTCTGCCCCAGATCCAGAAGATCATTTGTCGTGTCAGTCAGATGAAAACTACCGGCTGCAGCATCGAATGTTAGTGAAGCGCTTTCAATACTATCGTTAAAGGGAATGTTGAATGTTTGTGCTCCTTTGAAAGACCAGTTAGAATCATGATTCGAATAATCGAAAAGATATTCAAAATCTGAACGTCCCCTGTTTTCCGGTGCGTGAGTCACAAACCATGCTGATCCACCAAGAATAATGACCAGAAGCCCGATTTTTATTGAGTCTCGTAGAGGCAATACTGAAATACCCCAGAGAATTAAAATTACGGGCCATAACTTCCAAAAGCTGTACCAGTCGAAATATAAAAGATCCAGGTTCCGGCCTATGATCAAACCGCCGGTAAGGATAAGAATTAACCCCCAAAATACATTTTTAAATTTCATGGCTTTTATTTTTTAGAGTTGAGTAAATTAGGTTCAATAATAAAAATTCCGGCGACAATTAACAAGAGCGGCCAGAAATCATGCAGCCGAAACCAGGGCACCATGTGATTGGCCAGAAATACCATCCCCAGAACGATCAGGATTACCCCTGCTACCATCCCGGTATTTGATTTTCTATCACTCTCATGTTCCAGAGTGCTATTTGCAGTGTCCTGTTTCCCGGGATTGGACTGTTGTGTGTTTTCTGGATTAGCTGGATCAGGTTGTGCTCCAGGAGCAGTTTCAGCGTAAGGAGTAAAATAAGGTTCCATAGGAACAACGATCAACAGTATGATGTAGCCAATGACTCCACCTCCTCCCATCAAGGCAAGAAGAACGAAAAGCAGCCTAAAAATAACGACATCAATTTCAAAATATTCTGCAAGTCCTCCGGCCACGCCTCCAACGACTTTGTCTCTTCGTGATCGGTACAATTTCTTTGAATTTCTCATGATGATGGATTTTTTATTTCTGATGCAAAAATATGTGTTCAGAACGCCTCAGAAAATAAAAATTCGGCGACTTGAGGTGTTTTGTCGGTAAACGGAGAACTACTGACCGGGCAACATTTTTTGTGACGTGACATCTTTCATACCTAAAATAGGTACTCATGCTTTTCAATTCGTTAAACTTCCTTAAAATTATACACAAACTCATTCAGAACACTGTGCTAAAATATTACTACAAGTGGTATTAACTATTTTACAGCGAATTGTATATGTATTACGCACGCGTAATTTGTACCTGTTTTAAATTAACAGGATTAATAAAAATATTTACCAATATAGCCCAAGATATTGTAATTTTACAGACACAAAAAATTAATTATATAATTACATTTACATATAGTAAAAACGATGGAGAAAATTAAAGTAAAAAATCCGGTAGTCGAGCTGGATGGAGATGAAATGACACGGATTATTTGGGCAATGATTAAAGACAAATTGATTTTGCCATATCTGGACATTGATTTAAAATATTATGACCTTGGTATTGAAAAAAGGGATGAAACCAATGATCAGATTACTATTGATTCTGCCAACGCTATTAAAAAATATCGTGTAGGCGTAAAATGCGCCACCATTACACCAGATGAACAAAGAGTTGAAGAATTTGGTTTGAAAAAAATGTGGAAATCTCCCAATGGTACTGTTCGAAATATTTTAGGAGGTACAGTTTTTCGCGAACCTATTTTGATGAAAAATATTCCAAGATTGGTTCCCGGATGGGAAAAACCAATTATTATTGGACGTCATGCTTTTGGTGATCAATATCGTGCAACTGATTTTGTGACTAAAGGAAAAGGCAAACTAACCATTAAATTCGTACCTGAAGATGGCAGTGCTCAACAGGAATATGAAGTATTTGATTTTGAAGGCGACGGTGTAGCGATGGCAATGTATAATACTGATGATTCCATCCGCGGATTTGCCCATTCTTGCTTTAATATGGCACTGGAAAAAGAACAGATACTCTACCTTTCCACAAAAAATACAATTCTGAAAAAATACGACGGTCGGTTTAAAGATATTTTCCAGGAAATTTATGACAACGAATTCAAAGATAAATTTGAAGAAAAAGGTATCTATTATGAACACCGCCTGATCGACGATATGGTTGCCCAGGTAATGAAAAAGGACGGCGGTTTTGTCTGGGCTACAAAGAATTACGATGGTGACGTACAGTCAGATATTCTGGCACAGGGCTTCGGCTCTCTTGGATTGATGACTTCTGTGTTGTTAACACCTGATGGAAATACTGTTGAGGCTGAAGCTGCACACGGAACTGTTACTCGTCACTATCGCCAGCATCAACAGGGGAAAGCAACTTCCACCAATCCTATTGCATCAATCTATGCCTGGACCCGCGGTTTAGCGTATCGTGGAAAATTCGATGACCATCAGGAACTGATTGATTTTGCAAACGCTTTGGAACAGGTTTGCGTTGAAACTGTTGAATCCGGTAAAATGACCAAAGATCTCGCCATGCTAGTTAAAGGGGATAAAATGACGGATAAAGATTATCTTACCACAGAACAATTTTTGGATGCTTTAGACCAGAACCTCCAGATCAAATTGGGTTCAAAATAATTATTAACCTCAAAAAATTATTGTTATGGCAACTTTAAAAGACAGATTAAGAGAAAAAATCGAAGCCCATCGGCCCAGAACAACACGCCTTTTGAAAGAATTCGGCGATGTCAAAGTTGGTGATGTGACGATTGAACAATGCATTGGCGGGATGCGCGGAGTAAAAGGCCTCGTAACCGACATTTCCTACCTCGATCCTTTTGAAGGGATCCGCTTTCGCGGGAAAACTATCCCTGAAGTAATGGCTGCTCTTCCCAAACCGGAAGGAAAAGATTATCCTTACGTGGAAGGTTTTTGGTATTACCTGTTGACAGGTGAAGTGCCAACCTTGGAAGAAACGCTGGATGTGGTTGAAGAATTTAAAGAAAGAAGCAATGTCCCACAGTACGTTTACGATATCCTGAAAGCCATGCCAAAGGATACCCATCCTATGGCCATGTTCTCCACCGCTGTTCTTTCAATGCAAAATGAATCAAAGTTTGCTAAATTCTATGCTGAAGGATTTAACAAAATGACCGCCTGGGAACCCATGTATGAAGACGCTACCGATTTGATAGCCAGGCTTCCTATGGTGGCTGCCTTTATTTACAGGCTTAAATATAAGAATGGGGATATTATTGCAAAAGACGACAACCTGGATATGGGTGGGAATTTTGCCCACATGATGGGAATTCCTGCTCCTTATGACGATGTTGCCCGTATGTATTTTATCATTCATTCTGACCACGAATCAGGAAACGTTTCTGCTCATGCTACGCATTTGGTGGCTTCAGCACTTTCTGATGCCTATTATGCACTTTCCGCAGGTCTCGACGGACTGGCAGGTCCTTTGCACGGTTTGGCAAATCAGGAAGTTTTGAAATGGATCCAGGGCGTGATGAAGAAAATGGACGGAAAACTTCCTTCGGAAGAAGAAATGAAAAAATTTGTATGGGAAACGTTGAACAGTGGCCAGGTAATTCCGGGATACGGCCATGCTGTTTTGCGTAAAACCGATCCGCGCTACATGTCGCAACGCGAATTTTGCATGAAGCACCTTCCCGACGACCCGATTTTTGCTTTCGTTTCCCGCTTATACGATGTCGTCCCAGATATTTTGAGAGAACAGGGAAAAGCCAAGAATCCGTGGCCGAATGTTGATGCACAGTCAGGAGTTATTCAATGGTATTATGGTCTGCGTGAATATGATTTCTATACCGTTCTGTTTGGTGTTGGAAGAGCCATGGGCGTTCTTGCAAACATTACCTGGGACAGAGCTTTGGGTTATCCTATCGAAAGGCCGAAATCATTGACCACCGATATGCTGGAAAAAGTTGCAGGAATTTAATCCGCCTGAGGCGGACAAGGGATTAATTCCCCGCCCCTTGGGGCGATTAATAATCTCCTTTTGATACCCCGCTGCTCTGCGGCGGGGGTAGTTCATCAATTTTTGCTTTTATAATATTGAAAACCCCGCAAAATGCGGGGTTTTCTTGTTTTAGGTGACTTCATCTTTTTGATACAGGAAAAATAATAGTCCTTCAAGGAAAGATGAAATTTCAAAAACGAATATCCACCTTTCTATTTATTCTGTGGGTCATATAACATGATTTGTCTGCTCCTGAACCAATTTTGTCGAGAATTACCACACAATGGGAATACATAGGGTGGTTTTTTTGTCAAAAGGCAAACATTTAAACATTAAATCAATGAAAAAATTTGGAATGCTTATCGTAGTGCTGATTTTCGCCGGGACACAAATGGTCATAGCTCAGCAACAAACTCCGCCACCACAACAGCAGCAACAGAAACCGGCTCCTGTAAGAGAGTACATTCAGAAAAACGTAGTCCCCGTTGTAAAACAGGAACAAGGTAAGTTTATAGCTGTTCTTACGTCTTCAGAAAAACAGGAACTGACCAAAATCCAGAAAGAATTTAAAGATCTGAGATCTGGAAATATGGGGCCTGGAACCGGGATGATGCAGAACCACAGAGCTGAAGTTCAGAACCTGCTGGATCAGGTAAAAAAAATTACTGATGCGCACCCAAAAGCATCCACTGCTTACAAAAATGCAATTGAAGCAATGAAAACAAAGTGGACAACTAACATTAAGTCTATCAGAGATAAAAATACTATGGGGTATGGCCGCGCCATGAACCGTAACAATCGGGGTCCTGCTTTTGCAATAGACAGGTTGAGCGATCCTGCTTTTGGTTTGCTCTTTGATGCTCACAATTTTGCCATGATGCCCCGAATGGGATATGGAAACTATGGCCCCGGCAGAATGAATAAGCAGCCGATGGGCAAAGGAATGATGTGCGATTATGGAAGAATGAACAGAAACAGCCGGTATCACCGTATGGGGATGATGAATAGGGAATTTGGTCATCAACGTGGTTATGGAAAATTCGGAATGCAGGAAAGATATCAGATGCATGCACGCCCCGGTATGATGAGAGCCATGAATCCGGAAGTTAAAAAGGAAATGCTGGCTTATGCGCAGAAAAATATTTTTCCGGTGTTGAACAAAGAAAGAACTGCTTTTGACAAAGTGTTGAAGAGTTCAGAAAAAAGAGATATCAAGAACACACGGAAAAATATTGCGGATATCAAGGCTGAGATGAAAAAATACAGAGAAGAGAGAGCAAAAGTGCCCGGGCAAAAAATGAACGATTCAACCCGTATGGCAATGCGGCTGAATTTGGAAAAAAACATGATCGTCGTTCGCGAAATTGCTTTAAGGCATTACGGCCAGTTGCACGCAACGCTGGACAACCTAAAGCAATATTTGCCCAAATGGAAAAAAGGGATATCCCAGATAATTTTCAAACAAATGAGAAATAAAGATTTTGGTCGTCCGATGGGGGCTGCTCATGTTAGAATGATACCTCCCAAAGGCAGAATGATGAGCTTTCATGGAAAGCATAGAATGATGTCAGATGTACGCTTTTTACTGTATGATCCGGCACATCCGGATGAACACTTCTTCCCATTATGCAATGGGATGCCAGCAAATGAAAATCTAAAATAATTTTTTGTTTAGTTGCGATGTAAAGAGGTTGTCCTAAAAAAGGCGACCTCTTTTTGGATGTAAGATGTGAGGATGTGTGGATCTTGGGATTCAAATTGTTGTGAATGAATAATAAAGGATGAATGAGCATACGATTCACACTTCACGTTGCTACATCTACACATCCCAACATCCTCTACCGTTTGGTTGTTAATGGAAAATGACATATTTTCGGGCACTCAAATAATGATGGATGAAATGACTAAAAAACCGCATCTTAATTTTTGGCAAATATGGAATATGAGCGTTGGGTTTTTCGGGATCCAATTTGGTTTCGCTTTGCAAAATGCCAATGTCAGCAGGATTTTTCAAACGCTGGGCGCTAATATTGGAAACCTGTCAATTTTGTGGGTCGCTGCACCCGTAACCGGGCTTTTGGTTCAGCCTATTATCGGACATTACAGCGACAAGACATGGTCCCGTTTGGGAAGGAGAAGACCCTATTTTCTGGCTGGGGCGCTGTTAGCTTCAATTGCGCTATTGATAATGCCTCATTCATCAGTCTTGTGGATGGCTGCCGGAATGCTCTGGATTTTGGATGCTTCCATTAATATTTCCATGGAACCTTTCAGAGCTTTTGTTGGCGATATGCTTCCTAACGATCAGCGGACACAGGGATTCGCCATGCAGAGCTTTTTTATCGGCACGGGTGCGGTAATTGCCAGCGTTCTTCCGTGGGTTATGACCAACTGGTTTCACATTAGTAATACGGCTCCGGAAGGCGTTATTCCGCCTTCGGTGCGATGGTCGTTTTATCTGGGGGGTGCCGTTTATTTTATTTCCGTCTTGTGGACCATCATTACAACAAAAGAATATACTCCTGAACAACTTGATTCTTTTAATGAAGTTGAAGTTCATGAAAAGGAAGTTTTGAAAGAAATTGATCCAGAAGTTCTTGTGAAAAAAGGGAAGAAGCAACTCATTAATGGTTTCCTATGGCTCTTGGTTGGAGCACTGCTGACGTTTTGGTTTTATCATGCGGAACTGACAAAAGATCTTTATGTGTTATCTTTTGGCTTTGTTGCATTTGGAATTTTGATGATCATTTCCGGAAGCCTGCAGTTAAAAAGAAGTTATAAGTCGGCGCTTGTAGAGATTATGAATGACATGTTCGGCATGCCCAAAACCATGATTCAATTGGCTTTGGTACAATTTTTTAGCTGGTTTGCCCTTTTTGCCATGTGGATTTATACCACACCCGCCATTACTGAATATATTTTCCATTCAACAAATACTTCTTCTGCAACTTATAACAATGGAGCCGACTGGGTTTCTATATTATTTGCAGTTTATAACGGATTTGCGGCCCTTGTGGCCTGGGGTTTAACGCCCATGGCCAAACTGACAAACCGCAAGATCACCCATTCAATAGCCCTGATCCTTGGTGGACTAGGACTCGTATCCATTTATTTCATCCACGACAAAAACATACTGATTTTTTCGATGTTGGGTGTTGGCGTTGCTTGGGCCAGTATCCTTTCCATTCCTTACGCCATTCTTACCAATGCCTTGCCACATGATAAAATGGGTATTTACATGGGTATTTTCAATTATTTTATTGTGATCCCTCAAATTGTGGCTGCGGCAATTTTGGGATTCTTTCTCGATAAATTTTTCCACAGTGATGCCATCTATGCTTTAGTTTTAGGTGGAATTTCGATGTTCCTGGCTTCAGTTTTGGTTTTGTTTGTTAAAGACGGTGCTGATTAATATGTTTCATCGCGATATCTGGATTTCCCTTTCGGGGATAAAATTGTTTGTCCGGGAGATTTATCAGGATAAGAGAATTATTCCTGAAGCTCCTGCTGTCATTTTTCTTCATGAAGGGTTAGGCTCTATTGAACAATGGAAAAATTTTCCGGAAAAACTGGTTAAGGCAACAGGTTTTCGTGCTATTGTATATGACCGGTTGGGATATGGAAAATCCAGCCCGCTCAGGGATGAAAGGGGTTTAGATTATATTCATAAAGAGGAAAAACTGCTTCAGAAACTTATCAGAACTCTTAACATCAATTCGTATTATCTGGTGGGGCACAGCGAGGGTGGTTCGCTGGCTTTGATTCATGCTTCAAATCATCCAAAGGGTTTGTTAAAAGTGGTTACATTATCTGCAAACACAAGAAATGAACCCGGAATAACACCTTCCATAGAAGCTGTGATGAAAGTTTATGAAGAACCTGAAAACAAACTCAAACTGGCCCTGTCAAAATATCATGGGAAAAAAACAGATGCGGTTTTTTACGCATGGAGCAAAACCTGGACGGCGCCATTTTTCAGTTCATGGAATATTTTGGAAGAATTAACCAAAATTGATGTTCCCGTTCAGGCTTTTCATGGCAAAAATGATCAGTACACAAGCCTGCAGCAAATAGAAAATATCAGGAAACTTGTCACTACTCCCAAAGAAATTCACATACTTGATCATTGCAGCCACCATCCGCATGTTGATCATCAGAAAGAAGTTGTCCGAAAAATTGCTGATTTTTTGAAAAAAGATTAATCCCTTTAAATCAAGATTTTACCAGCTTATAATCCATGTTCACTAAAAGATTTGCTTTAGGCCTGAGAGATTGCACTGCTTTGTGCTCAGCTTCCAGCGTTTGCATACGCAAATCGTCTGTTTTCTCTTTTCCCCTGGAAGTTTGTGCTTTTTTCGTTTCGTGGTATGTAAGTTCAATAAAAACATGCAAATCAACACCTTCGGTATTAACAGCATACAACCCGTCCAATACCAGCATGTCAATTCCCTTAAAATCGGTTGTTAAAGTATCCACGTGTTCTGTTACCAAATCGACGCAAGGCATACTCGATTTCCTATTATTTTTAAAATCATCCACGGTTTGTTGGATGCCTTCCCAATTGATCTCTCCCAAACCTACTACATTGGCTACACCATTCTTTTCCCGCCATGCCCGGCGCTCCAGTGGAAGAGTTTTAAAGAAATTATCCAGATGGACCGGTTTGCAAAAAATGTTGTATTTACGAAGTCCTTTGGCCACCACATGGGCCAGTTCGGATTTTCCCGATCCCGATTCTCCGGAAATAGCGATAATATATTTATCCTTTTTATTTTTTAGAATTTCTTCAATAATTCCGGCAGCAACTTCACGGTGCTTGTCTTCAATCAATAAAACATCTTCGAGCATGTCCTTTATTTTTTAGATCAATGGTTTTTGAAATTACTTTTAACCCTTTTCTGTATAGAGTTTTAATTTTTTTATTTTAATTGGTTACTTAAAACTGAAACTTCTTCGCCCGCTTTCAGTACGACTTCCTTGTCAAAGGCTTTAATCTTTGCATCCTTATCAGCTTTGACTGTTATCTGGCTGTTATCTACAGAAAAAGAATAATGTACATTTTTGAATTCCATCTGAAAGTGCAATTTTTCCCATGTGCCCGGAAGCTTGGGATCTATCTCCAGATTTTCTTTTCTGAGCTGTATTCCGGCGTAGGTGCTGAGCGCGATCAGGATCGTTCCAGCCATAACTCCTGCATGAATGCCTTCCCCGGTAGTTCCGCCCTGTATGTCATTGTAATCGCTGGAAAGTGCATCGGAAAAAAGTTCCCAGCTCAACGCCTTGTCACCAATCATTTGGGCAAGTTGGGCATGGACCACCCGGCTCAAAGTGGAACCGTGGGAAGTCCGTTTTAAGTAATAATCAAGATTTTTCTGCAGATAATCCTCCGGCAAATGATAATCCATATCTGCTAGTAAGCCGTCAACATCTTCTTTATCAAGATTGTAAAATGTCATGAGCATATCGGCCTGCTTGGCTACTTTGTATTCGTCTGCCGATTTTCCTTCGGCTTTCAGCAGGCGGTCCATGCGGTATACATTTCCGTATTTCTGACGGTAATAATCCCAATCCAGTTCTTTCAGTTCAAAGTAGCCGTCGTATTGGGCAATGATGCCTTCTTCTGAAATAACCAATCGCAATTTCTTTCGGACATCCTGCCAGTGGCTTGTTTCTTCATCACTCATATTCAACGACTGAAACAGGCTGGTTTTGGCCTGCGGGTCTATCTGCGAAAGCAAAGTGCCGGCCATTTTAAACAACCATGCCACCATAATGTTGGTGTAAGCATTGTCGGTTAATCCGCCATCTTCGGTGTCAGCATATTTTTCATGAAATTCATCGGGTCCCATCACGCCGCTGATGCTGAAACGTTGGTTTTTCTCATCCCAATGAGTTTTGCTTTCCCAAAAACGGCAGATCTCCAGGAACATTTCCATGCCATATTTTTCCATGAATTCCATATCCTGAGAAATGTGAAAATATTCCCAGATATCATAAGCAACGGCAAGAGAAACATGCCTTTGCAGGGAAGAATGGTCGGGGCCCCATTCACCAGAAACCGGATTCAGGTGAACCGCTTGGGTCTCTTCGCTACCGTCATTGCCGCTTTGCCACGGGAACATGGCGCCTTTGAAGCCGTATTCTTTGGCGTACTCACGGGCTTTGTCAAGCCTACGGTAACGATACATTAACAGCGAACGGGCAGTTTTGGGATAATGAATATCATAAAAAGGCAGAATAAACAACTCGTCCCAAAAAATATGACCACGATAAGCTTCGCCGTGGAGTCCGCGGGCCGTAACGCTGGCGTCCAGCTTTGTGTTATTCTTAGATGCAGAAATAAGTAAGTGATACAGGTGCAAACGCAATAACTTTTGCGACAGGCGATTGCCTTCCAAACGGATGTCGATTTCTTTCCAAAGTTTTTTTCTTGCATCAATCGAAGCGTTCAATAAAGCTTCATAAGTCCCTGCTGTGCTGGCCAGTCCCAAAGCTTCGGTCATGGGATATTCTTCCTCCTTGCTCGTGAAAAGAGCAACTGCTTTTTCAAGCTCAACAGTTTCTCCCGCAACAACTTCCTGTTCCATGATAGAATAAACAACTCCTTCATCTGAAGTATGAGCAATTTCCGTTTCAATGGTTTTTCCATTATGTTTCAAGCTGATTTTTGCTGCCTGACAGATTTCAATATCCGATTGATTGGTTTTCACTTTTAACCAGGTTATATTATTTTCGCCACCCTGCTCAACTGCTTGCAAATGTTTTGAATCCAGGTCTTTGTAACGCTCGACACCTTCATTTTGAATGGCACCGTCCAGCGCCGTGCAAATGCTAAGGATCCCGGAATAGTTTAAAGGAGTAATTTTATAGCAAAGAGCAGCCAGATGCGGTTGATACATGCTGCTAAAACGTTGGGATTCAATTAAACTAATATTCCCTTCTTCATCTTTGATGGTCATCTCCCGATGAAGAACACCTGTTTTGAAATCCAGTCTGCGGACGATCGAGAGAATTTCAACTTCATTGATATCTAGCCAAAGGCCGTCATCAATTTTAAATCTAACGCGTGACCATTGAGGACAATTAACAAAATCTTCGTTGGCGACATCACGGTCCTGAATTTTGGTGATCAATCGATTATAGATGCCGGCAATATAAGTTCCCGGATAGTTGATTTTGTTGGCTGAAGATTCTTCCATGGCGCCACGGGTACCGAAATAACCATTTCCGATGGCCAGCAAAGCTTCCCGTGAACGTTCTCTTTTCGGGTCATAATCGTGGTATCCCAACTGCCAATTGTCGTTCTCCAAATCTTGTTGAAACCATTCGTTCACTGTGCTCATGTCAATTTCTTCCAGATCGGAAACCACTATGTCTGCACCATTTCTTTTCAATTCCAACGAATTGTTATCACGAGCGATACCCAAAACTAAGCCAAAATTCCCGTTTTTTCCTGCGGCGACGCCTGAAACGGCATCTTCAACAACCACAGAGTAATGTGGATTTGCATTCAGATTTTTTGCTGCGGTAAGAAATATATCGGGGGCAGGTTTGCCGTTTAAACCCATATCAGCGGAAACTACTCCATCAACACGGGTTTCCACAAGGTCTTCCAATCCGGCGGCTTTTAAAACAGCTTCACAGTTTTTACTGGAAGAAGCCACACCTACTCTTACTCCGGCATCTTTCAACGCTTTCATAAAAGCAACTGTGGATGGGTAGATTTCCACGCCTTCAGTGGACAAAACATCGTTAAAAGCTGCATTCTTTTTGTTTCCCAACCCACAAACAGTTTCTTTTTCCGGTCCGTCGTCAGGACTCCCAAATGGAAGTTCAATGTTCCGGGATTCCAGAAAGCTTTTTACTCCGTCATACCGTGGTTTACCGTCCACAAAAGCCAAATAATCTGACTGTGTAAATTCTTTAAAGGGTTCATTATGTTCTTTTTCCCTGCTCATCAGGAAATCGTCAAACATCTTTTTCCAGGCGTGGCTATGGACTGTGGCTGTTTTGGTAATGACTCCGTCCAAATCAAAAACCACGGATTCAAAAGCGTATTGAGACATGTCTTTTTCATTTTTTGTTACATGCAAAGGTGAAAATATTTTCAATAATTAACGGAAGTAAACCCCGGCTGGAATAGTTATTTGACTTTTTCTTCAAAACTTTTACATAAATTCCCCTATCGCAAACGAGTGAAATCATTTTATTTTTCCCGTTCTCGTCAAAAAATAGATTAGTTCTACATAACACTTCGTGTAACCATCAGTCTTGACTATTACTGACTTTCTTAGAAATTACAAGGGGTTAGTGTGAGAATTACGCTTTAAAAATGAACTTTTTATGATAGAATATGGATACTGTACACTGTGTGAAAGAGAAAATAGTATCGTCGGCTTGGCTTTTATATAAAAGCCATTAGATGAAAAACATAGCTACTCCGATCACACTTAAAAAGGCTCCTGCAATTTCTGCAAGATTCACTTTTTGTTTATACAAGATTACCGAGGGAAGGATAATAAAGACAGGTACCATGGCCATGATGGTTGATGTTACGCCTGCACTGATATTTTGAACGGCGAGCAGCGAAAAAGATACTCCGAGAAAAGGACCGAAAAACGACCCGGTTACAATTCCCTTAACGGCTGGAAGATTTTTGAAGGTGGTTGTCACATTTTTCCAACGTTTCAGAAAAGTGATAATCAGGGTAAACCCGACCATAGCAACAACGATACGGATTTGCGTTGAAGCAAAAGCGTTATAGCTTCCCATACCATACTTACTCAGTACAATTCCACCGCCTTGTCCTATGGCTCCGAAAAGTCCGAAAAGCAAACCGCGGAGAGGATACTTCAACTTAATTTTTTCCTTCCCGTTGGGTTTGTTCCAAATGGCAATGGCTATTCCGGTAAGGACAAGTACCATTCCTGCTAATCCCTTCAGATTCATAGTTTCTCCCAAAAAAATCCATCCGAATAGTGCTGCGATGGGAGGCGCCAATGTCATCATCAACATAGCCATGCGGGAACCGATCATTGGGTAAGAAGAAAAGAGAAAAAAGTCACCCAGAATAAATCCTATTATACCAGACAGTCCCAGCCAAATCCAATTGTGGAGTGTGGAATCTACCGGGAATACCAGTCCCCTGATAAAATAGGAGAGGATGCTCAAAAAAACAAATCCAAACCATAACCGGATCAGGTTTACAGCAAAAGGGCCGACACGTTTTGTGGCACCTTCAAATGCTAATGCAGAAACCGTCCAGAACATGGCGGTGCCCAAAGCAAAAAGTTCTCCTATGTGTGAATGCGTCATGGTGTGTTTCTGAAGGCTGCAAATTTATAAATTAATAAATTGAAAGGTCAGTTTTAAAGTGGTTTCCGGGATTATTACTAAGCCCTTATAAATAGTAAATTGGACAGGAGTTAGGGATCGGTAAAAACGGATTCCCATCGATCCGAATTACTGTTAAAAGCTTAATAAGACCCTAAAACTGGATGAATAAAGATGGGGTGTAATCAATTGATTTACTCACTTCTGAATCAGAATCAACCCTTTCCCCTTAACGGAGAATTTTCCGATTGCACAAGCTTCTTTTATTCCGGCTTCCTGTAAAGCTTTTAAATAAAGAGCTGCATCTTTTTCAGTAAGGGCAACCAAAAGTCCACCGGAAGTTTGGGCATCACAGAGTAGAAGTTGTTGGGTGCGCGATATGATCCCGAAATCCACAAAAGGTTTCACAAAATCCAGGTTGTTGTAGGTTCCACCCGGAATGATCCCGGCCGTCGCCAGGTTCTTTGCTTCCCTTATCCACGGAACCTGGTTAAAACTTATTTCCACATCACATTGAGATGCGACACTCATTTCTTTTAGATGTCCCATCAGGCCAAAACCTGTAACGTCAGTGCAGGCGTGAACATCATATTGTAACATCAATTCAGCCGGTATTTTATTCAGAGTCGCCATCAATTTGGTTACTTCCTTTCTCAACGTTTCTTCCACCATGCCCCGTTTGATGGCAGTGGAAAGAATTCCTGTCCCGATGGGTTTGGTAAGGATCAGCACGTCTCCGGGTTGTGCTCCTTTGTTTTTTATGATTTTATCAGGATGAATTGTGCCGCTGACTACCATGCCGTATTTGGGTTCAGGATCTTCGATGGTATGGCCGCCAAGAATGGCAATTCCAGCTTCAGTGGCTTTGTCCTGAGCGCCTTTTAAGATGTGTTCCAGTACCGGCAAGGGAAGTGTATCTTCCGGAAAGGCTGCAATATTCAAAGCAAAAATGGGTTTGGCCCCCATGGCATAAATATCGCTCAATGCATTGGCAGTGGCAATAGCGCCGAAGTCGTATGGATCGTCAACGATGGGAGTAAAAAAATCAAGGGTTTGGACCAGTGCCAGATCTTCAGTCAGGCGATAAACCGTGGCGTCATCGGATGTTTCTGTTCCGACCAAAACATTCGGATCAAACAAAGGTTTTAATTTCTGCAAAACCGATTCCAGATGCTGCGGTTGGATCTTGCAGGCACAGCCTAGGCCGTGTGTATAGTGTGTAAGTTTAATTTCTCCGATTTTTTGCTGTGATGATTTTTGCGGCACATCTTCTTTGGGTATGAATGCCTTCACTGTTTTAATTATTTCTTCCGCAGCTATTTTAATTTCTTCTTTTGTGGTTCCGCGTCCTGTTGAGAATCGCAAGGTTCCCATGGCGTAATCCGGCGGAACATGCATGGCTTCCAGAACTGCAGAAACATCAATGCTTTCGGAATGGCAGGCGGCACCGGCAGATGCTGCCACATTTTCGAGCCGCGATACCAATGTGTTGGCTTCAATTTTAGGGAAGGAGATGCTCAACGTGTTGGGCAGTCGCAGCTCTGGATGTCCGTTTAATTTGATGCCAGGTAGTGCTTCTTTCAAGATGTGATACAACATGTCGCGCGTCTCTTTATAATGTGCTGTGTTTTCTTCCAGATGCAAATCTGCAATTTCACACGCTTTTCCAAGCCCGACTATTTCTAACACATTTTCCGTCCCAGCTCTTAAGTTTTGTTCGTGATCGGCACCGTGAATTAATTTTTCCAAGTGAATGCCGTTCCGGATATACAGCGCTCCAATTCCTTTCGGAGCGTATAGTTTATGCCCAGCAATGCTCAGTAAATCGATGGCTAATTCTTTAACATCTACAGGAATTTTTCCCAAAGATTGGGCGACATCGGTATGTAGGAAGATGTTGTGCGACTTGGCGATCTCAGCAATTTCCCGGATCGGCTGGATGCTCCCAACTTCGTTGTTGGCGTGCATCACCGAAATTAAAATCGTAGAAGGACGAATGGCATTTTTCAAGGCATCAAGTTCGATGATGCCGAATTCATCCACAGGAATATAGCTTACTTCAAAACCATTTTTTTCAAGATACCGGCAGACTTCAAATACAGCGGGATGCTCCACCGAAGAAGTGATGATGTGGTTTCCTTTGTGTTTGTTGGCCAGCGCAATGCCTTTGATTGCATAATTGTTGGACTCTGTCCCGCCGCTGGTAAACACAATTTCCCATGGGTCGCAATGAATGAGTTCGGCAACCTGTTTGCGCGCATTTTCCACTGCCATTTTAGTCTTAATTCCATAAGAATGTGAGCTGGAAGGGTTCCCGAAATATTCTTCCAGAAAGGGCTTCATAGCTTCTGCCACTTCTGGTGCAATGGGTGTGGTTGCGTTATAATCAAGATAAACGGGATTCATTAGAAATGGGGTTTAAATTTTTCACAAAATCCAATACTTTTTTTGCCGTCCGGGCTGGGTGATCTTCTTCAACTTCCAGTTCAAAAATGTTATTTGTGTCCCTGGTTTTACCAGCATGTAGATATGCTTTGTCATAGTATTGAAGTGTCAGAGCCGCAACTTGTTGTATGTCTCCTGATTCCAGAGCCTGTAAAGCTGTTTTTAAATTCTGGCCACCCATACGCTCTTTTATTTTTATCAATTGCCCGGCAAGGCTTTCTTTGTCAAAACTGCCATATTCCTTTACCAGACGAAGCTCTCTTTCCTGTTTCGGAACAATAACTTTGATGAGCAGGGCATTACGCATCTGAGAGAAAAGCGGATCAGGAATTCCACAAAACCCCAAGTAGCGGCTTTCATCTTCTACCCACAGTATTTTTTCAAAATCAAACTTTCTCCAGGCAGCGGCAAGATTGTTTTCAAACTGCTCATTGGTAGGTTGGGGTTCCTGTCCCAGGATTCCGAATACGGAACCTTTATGGTTTGCAATTGTTTCAATATCAAGAAATTGTTGACCAGTCTTTTCCATCTCTTTTAAGATATCGGTTTTGCCACTGCCTGTATATCCTCCCAGAACTATCATTTTTTCCGGTCTTGAAAAGGCTTCCCGGATGTGGCGACGGTAGGATTTGTAGCCGCCTTCGAGCGTGTAAGTTTTCATACCTGAAGTTTCGAGCAACCAGGCCATACTTTCCGAACGCATGCCACCACGCCAGCAATGAATCAAAATCTCTTTTTTAGGTGTAATTTTACGGGCTTGTTTTACAAAATCTGCCAGTTTAGGGCCAACAATTTCCAACCCCCGCAGGACAGCATTTTCCTTTCCGCCTTGTTTGTAGCGAATACCAACTTTTGCTCTTTCTTCATCATCGAAAAGAGGAATATTGAATGCTCCTGGTATATGTCCCTGTGCAAATTCCTTAGGTGAGCGCACATCAATCAGAGGTAACTCATCGGCCATGGGTAAAAATTCTTCAATGATAATTCTTTGCGACATCAGCAATTCTATTGAAAGGCAAAGTTAATATAAGTCGGGTTATAAGTGGGCAGGATTTAAATTTTGATGTCTTCACAATATTCGTTTCCAATTCGTGTATTCGTGGCTTTAAAGGTTTGGGATTTATTATAAAGGGATTCTTCTTCCCCATTTCTTTTATGCTGATTTTGTGGTGTTTGATAAAATCATTTTAGAAGTAAAAGGTGCCTCAGAAATCGCAGATGAATTTATTGCTCAAGCGATTAATTACTTGAAAGTATCAGGCAACAACCTGACCTTAATTGTTAATTTTGGAGAGTTGAGATTGAATTATAAAAGAATAGTTCTGTAAGGAAATAACCAAGAATGCACGAATTTAGTACAAATAAATTAATGTTTTCCAGTCGTATTCCGGAATCCTAACTTTTAAACAGCTTCAAACCAGACAAAACCGTAAGGTTCCAATATGATACTTTGCTTTTCATCATTGTAGGAAAAGCCATTCATGTTCAGGATGAAAGTGTTTTCACTTGACAACGGATGTTTGATCTCCACTTTTCTTCCCGAAAGGTTGTTAATGACCAGAATATTTTCTTCCGGCATGGACCGGAAATAAGCCAACACCTGGTTGGTGGTTTTCCCCGAAAGGGAAACAGTATCAATAAATTCAGTATGGCCTCTTCCAAAGGCAGGATGCTCCTTTCTTGTGTTCAGTAGCGATTTGATAATCTCAAAAACCTGAGTGTGGAAATTTTCCGGGTCTTTCAAATTTTCTTCAAGCTGCTTCCAATCGATACGGCCACGAACCAGAAAACGAGTGTCATCTTTTCCAGTCAGTTGAATTTGTTCGTTGTAATAATTCTCATCGTTCAGTTTACCGAATTCATCGCCATAATAAACCACCGGGCTTCCGGTTAAGGTTAGCATCAAAGAATAAGCAAGGCTAATTTTACGGATATCTTTTTGGAAAAGTTCCGCCAGACGGGCAGAAACTCCTTCTCCCACGCGGAAATCCCATTTCGGATCATGGCAATAATTTTCGTAAATGTATTTCCGGTCTTCTTCAGTTACATAAACCAACTCCAGACTCAATTCGTCATGAACCCTTAAAAAAGTCATCCATTGTCCGCTATCTGGAAGATGTGGTGTTACCTGGGTACTCAGGGTCTGGCGAATCGGTAAGTTGTCTTCCATCGCAATGGCCTTGAACATCATAGGCATCAGCGGGAAATGGTATGCTGCATGGCATTCGTCACCGTTTCCCATGTATTTTACTACATTATTGGGTTTTTGGCATGCTTCTGCCAGAAGAAGTGATCCCTTATTAATGTGATCGAGCATGGCGCGATAAAACTTGACAATGGTGTGTGTTTTAGGTCTGTTTTCGCAGTCTGTGCCTTCTTCTTTCCAGAGATACGGAATGGCATCGGCCCGGAAGCCATCCACGCCAAGGCTTTGCCAGTAAAGCAAATTATGTGACATTTCAAGCAATACTTCCGGATTTTTATAGTTCAGATCCGGTTGGAAGTTAAAGAAACGGTGAAAATAGAAAACATCTCCAAGCGGTTGCCAGTTACTGTCTTCTATTCCTTTGAAAAGCAATCGTGCATCACCGTATAGGCTTGTGTCTTTGCTCCAAATGTAATAATCGCGGAAAGGATTGTTAGGTGACTTTTTTGCTTCCTGAAACCACGGATGTTGATCGGAAGTGTGGTTCATGGCAATGTCAAAAATGATCCTGATTCCTCTTTGATGGGCTTCGTGTAAAAGTTCCCTGAATAATTTTTCCTGTTCTTCTTTTTCGAAATTTTCCGGAAGTCCTAGTAAATTAGCGCGGATACGGTCATAATTTCGGATATCAAAACCGGCATCCCGCATGGGGGAATCCAATATCGGCAGAAGCCATAAACAATTCACTCCCAAGTCTTCAAGATAATCTAACTTATCGATAAGTCCTGAAAAATCTTTATTAAACAGATCGACGTATAGAGAATAAACAATGGCATCTTTGTACCAGTCTGGTTGTGAATCTGGAACGGGCATACTATATTTTTCCGCTTCGTTAAGAAAATCTTCAAGAATTTTAAAGCCTGTGGCCGGATAAAGTTCTTTCCAGTATTTTTTAATGAGTGAAATATTATTCATATAGGGTCTCTTATACATGCAAAAGTACTGAAATGAGTTCACAGATTACGGAAACACTAAGGCATAAATACACTAAGTCCCCGATATCCATTCAGAATATTTATATTGGCTGATATCAAACGTTTGTGATAGGTAGATGAAGATTGTAGGAAGTTTTATGTCTTGCGTTTTATGTGGTTGTATCCCTTGTTAAGATTTCCTGATCTGAAATTTTGTTATTTTTGATTTCTGTACTTTGGAGGGTATTACCTTTATTCATAATTCCGGAGACACCTGGCCGGAAGGTTGAAGTAAAATGAAATCAATGCTTAACGATAGAATTTATAACTCCAAATTTTAAAATAATGAAGATATTAATTAAACCGGTCTTGGTATCACTGTTGGTTGTTTTCTGTAGCTTTGGTGTCCAGGCACAGAAAATTTCAGTCCAACGTGTCGATCCTCCGTCATGGTGGGCAGGAATGCATGATCCCCACCTGCAATTAATGGTTTTTGGTCATGAAATCTCTAAAACTCAACCTGTTATTAATTACCCAGGAGTGGTTTTACACGAAGTGATCCATGTGGAAAGCCCTGATTATTTGTTTTTAAATCTGGTGATCAGCCACGATGCAAAACCAGGTACGCTCAATATTCATTTTAAAGAAGGGAAAAAAGACAAAGTTGTTTATTCCTATGTTTTGAACAAAAGAAAAATTGATCCGAAACTTCATCAGGGTTTTAATGATTCTGATGTGATCTATTTGATCATGCCCGACCGTTTTTCCAACGGAAATCCGGCCAACGACAACATGCCCGGTATGTTTGAAAAAGCAAACAGAAAAGATCCAAACGGAAGACATGGCGGAGATATTCAGGGAATTATCAACCATTTGGATTACCTGAAAAATCTTGGAATTACTGCCATTTGGAGTTCCCCTCTTATGGAAGATAACCAGCCTAATACTTCTTATCATGGGTACGCTATGACTGATTATTACAAGGTGGATCCGCGTTATGGAACGAATCACGAATACAAAGAATTGGTGGAAGATGCCCATAAAAAGGGAATAAAGATCATTCAGGATATGGTTTTCAATCATTGTGGAACAAATTATTTCTGGAAAGATGATCTCCCAATGCATAACTGGTATAACCAATGGCCAAAATTTACCCGTTCCAATTATCATGGCGGAGTGGTTTCCGACCCGCATGCATCAAAATCTGATTACAAACAGATGGTAGGTGGCTGGTTTGATTCCAGCATGGCTGACCTTAACCAGAACAACCCCCTGGTGGCAAACTATTTAATCCAAAACAGTATTTGGTGGATAGAATATGTCGGACTGGACGGAATTCGCCAGGATACCTATCCTTATTCTTACAAAAAATTCATGGCACACTGGATGCAGCGGATTTTGCATGAATATCCTCATTTTAACGTGGTTGGTGAAACCTGGTTTGACCAACCGGCAACGGTGGCATACTGGCTTCAAAACAAAACCAACCATGATGGTTATCAATCCCATCTGACCAATGTCTTTGATTTTCCACTTTGTTTTGCCATTCGTCAGGCATTTAATGAGCCAAATGGCTGGACCACGGGTCTTGCAAGATTGTACGATGTGCTGGCACAGGATTTCGTTTACAGTAATCCCATGAAATTAGGAATCTTTGCCGACAACCACGACATGACCCGGCTGTTCACAGATTTGCATGAAAACCTGAACAGTTGGAAGATGGCCATGGCGTTCCTGATGACAACCCGTGGAATTCCTGAAATTTATTATGGAGATGAAATTCTGATGACCGGGGATAAAAACAAAAGCGACGGTGTTACCCGTAAAGATTTTCCCGGTGGCTGGCCCGGAGATTCCCTGAATGCTTTTACTTCTCAGGGAAGAAATGCCGAACAAAATGATGCCTTTAATTTTCTGAAACGTCTTTTGAACTGGCGTAAAACCAATAAAGCCGTTCAATTCGGAACCCTCACCCAATATATTGTTGAAGACGGCATTTATGTTTATTTCCGTGCCTACAAAGGACAAAAAGTGATGGTGATGCTCAACAACAATAAAGAACCTAAGACTGTTAATATGTCCAGGTTTGTCGACGACTTAAAGGGCTTTACAAAAGGGAAATCGGTGATAACCTCTGATGTTTTCAACCAGTTGAACAGCATTACCATTCCTGCAAAATCACCATTGATTGTTGAATTGGAGAAGTAAATTTTTTTAAATTAAAAGCGGGTTAAATGCCCGCTTAATTTATAACGTTCCTGTTTGAAAAAATAGGTCGAGACCTTTGCAAAGGTCTCGGGTTCAAAATCTTGCATTATGAATAAAAACAGACGCATTTATCTGGCATTGACTTTTTTATTGATTTTCGGCTTTTTTTCAGGAACCGGTTTGGCTCGACAATCCGATATGAAACCTTCTGAAAAGGATTCGGCTGGGTATAATTTCAATAACAGGCAAATGCTGTCTTATACTCTTTCAAACGGTGTACTGAGCGTTCAGACAAACCACGGGCTTGTGAAAAGCTTCTTCTATGATCCAAAAATTGTGCGGCTTAAGGATTTTCCTTCCGGGGAAGCTACTGCAGATTCTTCAGTGGAAATTGTTCTGAAATCAAAAGATACAAAAGTCCGCGTGGAAGACGCAAAGGACTTTCTAAGATTCCAATCGGATAGCCTGCAACTCATCTTTCATAAAAATCCATTCTATGCAAGTTTTGTCTATCACAATGATACACTTTTAAATGAAGACAAAGGTTTTTTTGAAAGGGGTAAAGAAAGCGGGTTACAGTTTAAAATAGGAAAGCACGAACGTTATTTCGGACTGGGGGAGCGTGCGGTTACTTCGTTGAAAAGCAATCGATTTCAGCTTTTCAATCAGGCGCATTACGGCTATGGAATGGGGCAGAAGAATCTGAACTTTTCTGTTCCTGTGTTGCTTTCTTCAAAGAAATACCTGTTGCTGTACGATAATCCTGAAAAAGGCTATGCCGATATTGGTCATTTGAACAAAAATATACTTGAGTTCGGTGCATCCGGCGGGCTGACAAAGTACGTTTTTATTGCAGGATACGATTATCCGGATATTTACTGTTCTTATGGAAAACTTACCGGAACGCAGCCTTTGCCACCACGCTGGGCGTTGGGAAATCTGCAATCACGGATGGCTTATCGCACACAAAGCGAAGCCGATTCCATTGTCAGCGCCATGCAGGCAAAGGATTTTCCCATCGACGCCCTGATTCTGGATTTTTATTGGTTCGGCAACAATATTAAAGGATATCTTGGAGAGTTGAACTGGTATAAACCCCATTGGCCAAATCCTAAGGAAATGATTGCCAAATTCAGGAAAAAGGGTGTAAAGACCATTCTGATTACTGAACCATACATCATCGATACCTTACGGCACTTTAAAATTGCCAAAAAACTGGGATTATTTTCCACAGACAGTTTGGGAAAAACATTTATTAACACCCGGTTTTATTTCGGTCCTGCCAGCCTGATCGATATTTTCAAGCCCGTTGCTCAGAACTGGTTTTGGAAACAGTACAACAAACAAATTAAAATTGGCGTTGCCGGATGGTGGGGCGATTTAGGCGAGCCTGAAACTATCTCCGAACATCAATATTTTGTAAGTGGGAAAGCTGATCAGGTTCGAAATCTGTATGCCTTTTATTGGGAAAAAATGATTTTTGATAATTATCGAAAACATTATCCCAAAACACGACTTTTCGATTTGAACCGTGCCGGATATGCCGGTTCTCAGCGCTTTTCTGTTTTTCCTTGGTCGGGTGATATTTCACGAAGTTGGAGCGGCCTTCAGGCGCAACTTCCTGTTATGCTGAACATGAGCATGAGTGGGATGCCTTTCATTCATGCTGATGCAGGCGGCTTTGCCATGGGCGTGAAAGACAATGAATTATATACCCGTTGGTTACAGTTTGCCTGCTTTTCCCCGATCCTAAAACCGCACGGTTCCGTAATTCCGTCCGAACCCATATTTTTTAATGATACCACTCAGAGCATTGTACGCGATTTTATGAAATTGCGTTACCGGCTACTGCCCTATATTTATACGGTTGCCTGGCAAGCCGACGAAAACGGAACCCCGATTATTAGGCCGCTGTTCTTTGAATATCCCAACGATAGCATTGCTTACTCCGTGATTGATGAATATTTCTTTGGATCTGATTTCCTTGTGGCGCCAGTGATTCATCCCGGAGTAAAAAATCTGAAGCTGTATCTTCCCAAAGGATTGTGGTACAGTTGGTGGGATCACAAAAAATATGAAGGTGGGAAATGGATTACGGTACCGGTAAATCTGGAAACCATTCCGCTATTTGTTAAAGCCGGCTCTTTTATTCCCATGGTGAAAGCAGTGAATTCTACCGATTACTATTCATCAAAGGATTTGACAGTGCTTTATTTTCCTAACCCTTCCGGGAAAAGTTCCAAAGGCGTTATGTATGAAGATGACGGGAAGACTTTTGGAGCTTTTAAAGATGGGAATTATCAATTGCTTAAGTTCAAATCTGAAAACGGAAAGAAATTCACTTTTTTCGTTTCCGGGAAAGGTTATGGAGGCATGCCGGAAGAAAGGAATGTTACTTTTATTGTTGTAGGACAGCAGAAACCGGTCCATTTTACTTTAAAGAATGGAAAGAAAAAAATTATCAGGAAGAAATAACGAAACCGGAACCAAAAACTTCCGACTTCCAGCTTACCTCTCCATCCTTAACAAAAAAAGAAAAACAATATTTTGTTGTATCAAAAAGAATTTTTCTACTTTTACCCCCGAAAAATAATAAGAGTTTGAAAAACAGTTTGCAAATAGTATCTTGTTTCAGGCATAGCCATCGAGGGCGCATCGAAGGGCCTAATACTATTTGCCGTTTTACCACCTTTATATCAACCCCCTGGGGGGTATAAATTATTTTCGTTCCGATTCATCGGGAAACATTCCACGGCATTTATTTAAAAAACAAAAAGGAAAACCACTTCAGGGGTTGGCTTTTCCCGTTTATCAAAAAAATTTAAAGAATGAAAGTTTTAAAATTTGGAGGAAGTTCTGTTGCCAATGCTGGTAACATCTTAAAAGTAATAGAAATTATTAAAGAGAGAAGCGAAGGGGAACAATTGATCCTGGTGGCTTCTGCCATGGGTGGGGTCACCAATCTGTTGGAAAAAGCCGGTGAGCAGTCAAAGGCGGGAGACGAAGGCTATCAGATAACTTTAAATGAAATCGGTGAAAGGCATTTTCGTGCGATACGGGATATTGTTCCATTGAAGAAACAAAGTCCCATTATTGGAGATATAAAAATACTTCTGAATGAGCTGGACGATCTATGCAATGGAATTTTCCTTCTACATGAACTCTTCCCCAAGACACGCGATTATCTTTTGGGCTTTGGCGAAAGGCTTTCTTCAGTAATTATTTCAGCAGCGCTCAATCATAATCAGATAACCACTGAGCTTTTGGATGCCCGGGATTTGATTGTTACAGATGAATCCTACGGACAGGCACAAGTCCTTTTTGAACGTACCGATAAAAAGATTTCCGAAAAGGTAAAAGAGATAGACAGCCACATATTTGTTCCTGGTTTTGTTGCCCGGTCGGCAGATGGCAACGATACTACTTTGGGTCGTGGTGGCTCCGATTACACGGCTGCAATTCTTGCGGCGGCGGTAGATGCATCCGAACTTGAAATATGGACCGATGTGGATGGTGTTATGACTGCTGATCCAAACCTGGTAGAGACTGCCATGCCGCTTGAAAAAATGTCTTACGAAGAGATCATGGAGCTCTCGCATTTTGGTGCCCGTGTGGTTTTCCCACCAACGCTTCAACCGGTAATGCGAAAAAATATTCCACTTTGGATAAAAAACACGTTTAAACCGAATATTCCCGGGACGCTCATTTGCCGGGACGGAAAACAAAACGGCCATGCGATTAAAGGATTATCACATGTTAACCATACTGTTTTGCTGACGCTCACGGGAGCCGGAATGGTCGGTGTAACCGGAATTGCAGCCCGTTTTTTCTCCACTTTGTCAAGAGAGAAAGTGAATGTCATTTTCATCACCCAGGCATCATCAGAACACTCCATTACCGCTGCGATCAACAAACAGGATTTGAAACGTGCGAAAAATTCTCTCATCAAAGAATTTGAAAACGAGATGGCGCTTTCAAAAATTGATGCTTTGCAAGTCGATGAGAACCTTTCAGTGATTGCACTGGTGGGAGATAAGATGAAATCTTCCATCGGATTAAGTGGAAAAGCCTTCAACGCATTGGGGAAAAATGGTATCAACATCCGGGCTATTGCACAGGGTTCCACCGAAAGAAATATTTCTTTAGTGGTTTCTGATCGTGATATCACAAAGGTGTTGAACGTGCTTCATGAAACATTTTTCCTTTCCAAATACAAAAAAGTCCACCTTTTTATGGTTGGTGTGGGAAATGTTGGAAGCGCTTTGCTGGAGCAGATTCATGAGCAATTTGATTATCTTAAAAATGAATATGCGTTGGAAATCAAAGTGGTAGGATTGGCCAACAGCCGTAAAATGCTTTTTGATGAAAAATCAGTTGATTTAAACCATTGGAAAACTGACCTGCTGGAAAAAGGAGAAGTAATGTCGCGGATGGCATTTCTTCAGAAAATGAAAGAAATGAACCTTCGCAATTCCGTTTTTGTTGACAATACCGCCAGTGTATCAATAGCTGGATTGTATGAAGAAGTTTTGCAACAGAGTATTTCGGTGGTAGCATCCAATAAAATTGCTGCTTCATCACAGTACGAAAATTATAAGAATTTGAACAATCTGGCGAAAGCTAGAAATGTGAAATATCTTTACGAAACCAATGTGGGTGCAGGCTTGCCAATATTGAAAACCATCCAGGGGATGATGAAAAGCGGTGACAAGATCTTTAGCATCCAGGCAGTTTTATCTGGTAGTTTAAACTTCATTTTTAACAATTTTGTGGAAGGAACATCTTTTTCAGATGTGGTAAAACTCGCTATCAAAGAAGGATACACAGAGCCAGATCCTCGTATTGATTTGAGTGGTCAGGATGTGATGCGAAAAATTCTGATTCTGGGTCGTGAATGCGGAATTCCTCTGGAATTTGATACGGTTGAAAATAAATCTTTTATGCCCGGGCAGCTCATGAAAATGGAAAGTGTAAGTGAATTTCTGGAAGCATTGCCACAGTATGATCCTTATTTCGAAAACATCAGAAAGGACGCTGAACGCAGGCAAACAAAATTGCGCTACGTGGCGGAATTGGATAGAGGGAAAGCACATGTAGGGTTGCAAAATGCAGATGCTTCACAGCCTTATTATCAACTGGATGGGAAAGACAACATTGTTTTGATCTTTTCGAAAAGATACAGCGAGCAACCTCTGGTAGTGAAAGGAGCAGGAGCCGGTGCACCGGTTACGGCTTCGGGTGTTTTTGCAGATATTATTTCAGTGGTAAATCAATAAACCGTAATTTTCATCATTAAATTAAAACTCATGGATGAAGTTAAGATTTTTTCTCCGGCGACAGTCGCTAATGTTTCCTGTGCTTTCGATATTCTCGGCTTTGCTTTGAAAGCGGTAGGGGATGAAATGAATTTCAAAAAAACTACCCAAAAAGGATTGGTTATTAAAATGGATGGAAACAGTAATTTGTCAACGGTACCGGAAAAAAATGTTGCCGGAGTAGTTGCCCTGGCGATGTTGAAAAAAGTCCAACCGCAATTTGGTGTTGAGATGACTATCAAAAAGGGCATAAAACCAGGCAGTGGCATTGGTTCCAGCGCGGCGAGTGCAGCTGGAGCAGCCTACGGGATGAATAAGATCGTAGGTGATATTTTCACGCTTCATGAATTGGTCGGGTTTTCGATGCTGGGTGAAGCTTTGGCGTCTGGAGTTCAGCATGCTGACAATGTAGCGCCTGCACTTTATGGTGGATTTACCTTGATAAGAAGCCTGGCACCATTGGATGTTGTCACAATACCCGCTCCGAAAAATTTGTTCGTCAGTATCCTGCATCCTCAAATAGAAGTTAAAACGATCAATGCCAGGAAGATATTGAAGAAATCTGTTTTAATGAAAGATGCTGTGACTCAGTGGGGTAATATTGCAGGACTGATCAGTGGTTTGTTTAAAGAAGATTATGAGCTGATCGGACGTTCGCTTGAAGATATTATCGTAGAACCGGTTCGTTCTATCCTGATACCGCTTTTCACCGAAGTTAAAAAGGCCGCTTTGGATGCAGGTGCCTTGGGAAGCGGAATTTCCGGTTCTGGTCCAGCTATTTTTGCTTTGTCAAAAAATCAGGAGACCGCGGTAGATGTAGCAAACGCCATGAAAGAAATTTACGACGATAGCGGTATTGATTTTGAGATACATGTATCAGGAATTAATGTTCAGGGAGTTAAAGTGATTTAGTGTTTCGGCAAAGTATAAACAACGAAAAATAAGAATCAGTAATGAAATTTTACAGCACAAATCATAAAACAGCGCCCGTTTCTTTTAAAGATGCCGTGATTCAGGGACTTGCCGACGACAAAGGACTTTTTTATCCAGAAAGGATTCCCTTACGGCCCATTTCTTTTTATAAAAGGCTTCCCGAATTGACATTAAGCGAAATTGCTTTTGAATTTTTAAAATCGTTTGTCGGAAACGAACTTTCTGATTTCGCACTGAAATCTTTACTGGAAGATGCACTGGACTTTGAAATACCTCTTGTAAAACTGGGTGAAGATGAATATGCTTTAGAACTCTTTCACGGACCCACCATGGCTTTTAAGGATGTGGGCGCAAGGATCATGGCGCGTTTTTTATCAAAATTCACAGAACGGTCGAAAGTTACCATTTTGGTGGCTACGTCGGGAGATACAGGAAGCGCCGTAGCCCAGGGTTTTTATAATATTGAAGATATTGATGTCGTGGTGTTATATCCTAAAAATCAGGTGAGTAATATTCAGGAAAAGCAATTTACCACCCTTGGCGGAAACATCACGGCACTGGAAGTGAACGGAACTTTTGATGACTGTCAGCGCATGGTAAAAGCTGCTTTTGTAGATCATGAATTAAAGCAAAAATTGTACTTGTCTTCTGCTAATTCGATCAATATTGCAAGGCTTCTGCCACAGGCGGTTTATTATTTTTATGCCTATGGACAGCTAAAAGATCTTTCCAAACCGTTGGTGGTATCAGTGCCCAGCGGAAATTACGGAAATTTAACGGCAGGGCTTATCGCCAAAAGATCTGGTCTTCCCGTGAACCGTTTCATTGCTGTTTCTAATCGTAATGATGTGGTTCCGGAGTATTTTAAAACAGGACTTTTTCAACCCCGGCCTTCAGTTTCTACTATCTCTAATGCTATGGATGTAGGCGATCCCAGCAACTTCGCACGGATGCTGGAAATGTACGGCAATTCTCTTGTTGGTATGAAAGAAGATATCACAGCTTACAGTTTTACGGATCAGGAAACCATCTTGGAAATGAAGCACATATACCAGAAGTACAATTATATTTTGGATCCTCATGGTGCAGTGGCTCATCTCGGACTCTCTGCATACATGAAAAAACATAACGTTTCGGGTGTTTTTTTGGAAACGGCCCATCCTGCAAAATTCAGGGAAACGGTTGAACAAGCTTTGCCGGTGAAAGTGAAAATCTCGGAACAATTGAGAAATAGCCTGGAAAAAGAAAAGTTATCCGTAGAAATTTCTAACAGTATAGAGGATTTGAAGCAATTCCTTTTGAATCGCTAAAGAAATTCTTCATGATCTGAAGGGAAAAGGGCTTTCATATTGAAGAAATTGTGTTGTTACCTTAGGACTTAGTGTATTTCTTCAAACGATTGCATTCCGCAAATTTCGCTTAAGGGAATTCTTCGGCCTTTTTTAAAAGCAATTTATTAATTATCAGTCTGGTTTGGGGTATTTTATGAGTACCTTTGCATAGAGTATGAATCGATAGCGGTTTATAGATGAAGATTTTTTGAAACGGATGTTTTGCCTTGATTTAGCCTTTAATCCGCCTGAGGCGGACAAGGGATTAATTCCCCGCCCCTTGGGGCGATT